>JABJFP010000321.1 GCA_018662715.1 Methanobacteriota archaeon
TAGGTTGCATTGTGCATAATCACCTTCATCTCGGGGACAGACATCTGTTTCTTCAACCATTTCAACGCAAACTTAGGGTCCAGGTTGTGTCCGTTCTCATGTCTGATAGGGAAATAACCTTTGTATTCTCCCGCAGCTACAGCAATGCCTATGATGTGCCCGTCTTTTCGTGCCCATCCTGGTCCAAGGTTCTTAATGTTTGGGTCTTTGGTTTCTAAATCCACAGCAACTTCGCTGTAACCAGTGAGATCAGGGAACTCTGGTGGTATGTTCCAGTCAGAGTCAATCATATCCATCTCACCTTTAAACTGATGATGCAGATCGCTACCAAACAACGTACTCATTTCTTGAGCCTGAGTTTCTTCAGTAGTTTCTTGAACCATTTGCTATTGCGAATGTCCTGTTCCATCTGTCCTAGCATCTCTGCCAAACGATCTATCTCTCTCATGATCTAATTCCTTTTTCTGCTCGTTCAGAGAACTCTCCTCCCAACGCAGTGTACCCTGCTTTGTCGATCCATGAATCCTGGTGGTCTATAGTTTCCAGTAACCTAGAAGTTTTCAACCAGTCCATCATCAGTACGACATGTTGTTCAGTGACCTCACCATGACTTAGTATAGCACCACGGACAATTATATTCCAACCCTCGGCTATACGACTGTGATTATCAAACGCATCCCCATAATCCTTGGCTCTCTGTCCACTGATTAATTCCTTGGCGGTGTCTAAGATTTCTGTACGTTTCATAATGTATACCTGTATTTGTTATCGGATTGTAATATGTATAGTCGGTGTCGGGCTCTCGTTATCCCAACATAGAATGCTCGATGCTCGTCTTCTGGAAACAGTGTTTCATAGCATGCCTTAGTGGACGCTGTGTACACCACGCAGTTATCATCTTCTCCACCTTTCATAGCATGGAATGTAGACAACTTAATCCTTGGCGCAGACAGAAGTCCCTCGCCCCTTCGTTCTATAGCCTCGATATAATTTCTCTCAGACGTACTGACCTTCAATACATCATACGCAGAACTCTCTGCTCCACATAACAGACCAAGATCGTTCTGAAGTTGAGCCATACCTATCAAAGCCTCGGGATCTAACGCATCCAGTAGCTTGGACGACGCTCGTTTAAGCTTGGCATCCTTACCTTGTTTAGGCAGGGCAGAGTACAGCTGCCGAATCCGTTCTAAACCCACGGACTTATCCTGACATAGATCGTTCCATGTTAAGATGTTGCCCACCAATTTGTCTGAGATACTAGGGTATCCACGGACAGAATACTTAAACCCTGACTTACGAAACCATTTAGCTAGCTCTATTACATAGAAGTTTGTTCGACACATCACTGTCCACGTTCCTTCTTGGAAGGGAATGGAGTCCAGATGATAAGTGTATTCAACCATGCCCTCCTCTTCACGAGGCTCGAACTCTTTCTCTAAACGGCCACCTATCCTTTCGGATATAACACTAGCCAAACGATGTACTGATCTAGGTATACGATAGGATTGTGTGAGACGCTCGACGTTGTCAGAAGATTTGATAAACAAATCAACATCAACACCCGTCCATCTGTGAACAGCCTGGTCATCATCTCCTGCAATAATTACTCTTCCTGCTTTGGAAGCTATGAACTTAGCCATCTCCCACTGGAGCGGTGTGAAATCCTGGGCTTCGTCTATGAACAGATAGTCTAAGCTCGGTGGATCGCCCACATCAATGTACTTCTCTATCATATCTACGAAGTCATACTTGCCCATTGCAGATTTGTATTCGCTCAGTTGTTGGCTCAACTGCAACAGCTTCGGGTAGAACAGTTCTCTGTTTGCCGCATGGTTAAACTCTTCTTCCAGATTAACCATTCTGTATCGAGCTCGATGCTCTAACTGTAGATACTGTGATCCAGATCCTCCGATGGTAGGTAACTGAACACCATCATCGATACTTGTCTTGTCATCTCCCTCAAAGTTAAGACCAAGATCCGATCCAACAACAGCATAGTCCTCGGCACTCATAACATCTTGCCGCTGTAATCCTAATCCATTGAACCCAAACGAATGACTGGTTCTCATGTAAGGGAAGTCCTTGGGGGTTAGGTTGAACTCAGCACAAGCTCGAGACACCATCTCTTCGATAGCCTTTCGGGTAAACGAGATCACACCGATACGAGAAGGATGCACCCCAGAATCTAAGGCGCTCTTGATCTCCTGTATCAACCGATAAGTTTTACCACAACCAGGAGGACCCA
>JABJFP010000309.1 GCA_018662715.1 Methanobacteriota archaeon
CATGCCTGGGTTGATGATGAGGGGCAAGTTGTTTCGGTAGGGAGGGCGCACCTCATCGCTCCAGAAAGCGATGGTTCTGCGGCAGACCATGCCGGACCAGGCGCAACGCAATGCCCCAGTTTTGGTCCGTTAACCAATCCTAATAACCGACCGGCTATTCAAATACGACAGATGGGCACGCGCCTAGAAGCTCGTCGAAAAGGTCATGCTGCTCGGGTATTGCAATCTTTGGAACAAGCTGCAGTATCTCATTTCGGAGCGAAGGTAGGGCTTCTTCAAGCCCGTGAAATTGCAATTCCTTTTTACCAGTCACAAGGCTGGATTCTGGTTGATGAACCATACTCTATTGCCGGAATTGGACCGCATAGGTCTATGATGAAGCATTTCTAAACATGAATCGTTCATATACCGTCAGAAAACTGTCATCTTACGGAATATGCATGGAGGGACTCAAACCCTCCAAAAAGAAAACAAACCTACTGCGTTGTTTTTCTGCCAGAAATTATGATTTTGTTGAAAAACGACGCTAAAACCGAGGAGATACGATGAAACTTCAGCAAATCAACAAGAAACAACCTTATTATGGAACTGGGAACAAGGAAAATACAATGCCCCCGGAGCAGACCATGCAAAAAGCGAAGAATGAAAAATTTCTGAAAGCGTTGCAAACCCTCGCAGAAAGAGATCCAGAAGGATTTTCAAATGTAGCTCCAGAACTGATTAAACGCAGTGTCTGGAACTGGAGAGGGGCCGATCCATTCTTTGCCGAACGCCTTTCGAATTGGATTGATACTGCACATAAATGGAGCGAGTTCAAAGAAATATTGCCGAAAGAAGCTCATTTGCCACGTAGAAAAGCCGTTGAGCAGATCTCCTATGACGCCTTACCGAAACAGTACAGTGGTTTTCTTCATCATCTCACCGAGAGGTTCGAAGGAGATTACACTCGATGGGATGCGTCCAAAAGAGATCAATTCACTATTTTGGGAATGCTTGCACTTGAAGGTAAAGAAGGCGTTCGTCAAGGCCGCCTAATTCATCATCTTGGACTGGACAGTTCGGTGAGTGCAGGTCTCCCTGGTTCGAATGCCATCCGTGCTGCTAAAATCGCATTAAGCCGCTCTGCAAAACCATTGCATCTTTGGGCGCCAGCATCTGGAAATGGAAGTGAAAGGCTGCATGCTTTTGCTGATGCAAACCTTGCTGACCTCGTCGCACGTTTTGTCTTGAATCAGCAGGCAGCAATCCTCCTGCCACCAGCTTATACCCTTGAGGGGTAAACGGCACATTGCGTCGCGCCTTTCATATAGGGTCGGTATGTTCCAGTATGTAGAGGGAACGTTGGGTTCCCTAGAACCAACCCGTGAAAAACGATGCATTTGGAGGAACAATACAAGGACAGTAACAAGAGTGAAATATGCATGACTCAGAAGCAGTCATCGCTCATCAACACCCCCGTGGTTGTTGTTGGAAAACCTCTTGTAAAAACCTTGAAATCAAGCACAAGCCAGTGCGCAGCATCGTTTGAATCCCAAAAAGCCACTCCCATCATGTGGGCTGGGCTTTTGGAAAGAGAGAACAGCGGGTTCTCTGTGTAACAACAACCAAAAAAAAAATAGGAAGTGAAAAAACATGAATAAGAAAATAATGAGCGTTTTGATTGCATTATTCCTCGCACTCTCTGCAGTTTCTGCAGTGAGCGGTGACGGATCTGACCCACTCGACCCATCCGATGGTGGCGCCGATTGGGACGGTGATGGTCTCACCAACTCCGAGGAACAAAATCAAGGCACAAATATGAACAATGCAGACAGCGATGGCGACGGTCTCCCAGATGGCTGGGAAGTCTCGAACGGCCTCAACCCTACCAACGGTGGCGACGGAAATGCAGACCCTGATGGCGATGGTTTATCCAACGCCCAAGAGTACGCATCGGGTACCAACCCGAACAACGCAGACACTGACGGTGACGGTAAGGCTGACAACGTAGACTCGTTCCCTAACGACCCAAACGACGGTGAATATTCCGACTCCGATGGCGACGGCATTCCTGATGCTTACGATCCTGACTTTTCTGAGTCAGGCGCAGGCAGCGGCAATGGTGAAACCGAAGGCGGTGGCGAATCTGAAGCTGGAACTCCGACCCCTGGTCAAGGACAAGGTCAAGGACAAGGTCAAGGACAAGGTCAAGGACAAGGTCAAGGGCAAGGTCAAGGACAAGGTCAAGGGCAAGGTCAAGGACAAGGTCAGGGACAAGGTCAGGGACAAGGTCAGGGACAAGGTCAAGGACA
>JABJFP010000189.1 GCA_018662715.1 Methanobacteriota archaeon
AATCGGGGCAGGTGTCATCGCAGAATAATATGAACACTTGATTTTGACACCCTTCCAACACCCATGCGTGAGACGTATGTTGCAAGGGTACCGTTACAACCACTGGCGGTTGCAAGGGAAAGCCCAGTGTATGCTCGATTTAGCATAGCCCAAGGGGTTACTCATTTGTTTACACGGGAAAAAAGAGATTGGACTTTATTATAAAATTGCTCTTCAACAGCAGCGATCTTCTTGACCTTCTCATTCTCAGACGGTTTGTTTTCTTTCAAGATAGGAACCATGGAAGACCAAACGCCTTCGCCTTTGATTCGAGAATAAACAGCAGCGCCAATATGGGCCAATATGAGGGCAGTGCTCGCCTGGGCGGCAAACGAATGGAGGCCAAGCGCAGCTTCCATCAACAACTCATCCTCGCTCTGGTATCCTTTCGTGTACAACGCAGCAATCAACAAACCGCTGAGTGGAAGTAAAATGAAGACCACGTACATTGCTTTGTGAAGTGAACGAGCCAAGTAATAATGGACGATATGAACCGGTTCTCGAGCCCCCAGGAAGGTCTTGAAGCGGCTCATGTAAGAATATCGAAGATCACGATGACGAGGAAAACGGTAGCAAAGAGAATCTCAAACAGAAGGAGTCCATTGTCTTGAAGTTCATCCAATTCACCAATCTGTTTGGATAGCCCATAGAGATAGAGGACAATAAAACTCCAATGAATCGACCTTGCAAGCAAGGTGTGTGATGTTTGCACATTCGCTCGTTTCTGATACTTCTCAAAAGGTTATTTGATGGATGAACAAGGTCGGTTGAGGATATTGTTCAATCTTCAGTGCTTGGATAGAGTGGAGGATAGACAAAGTTAGGATTCTTGTCCTCGTCCATTTGAACCACATAGACACCAGAGACCATTTCTGAGATGAACAAATATCCGCGTGGGTCGTATTGTAATCCCCAATCAAACGGAATCATACAAGAAGCCCAACAATCAGCCATGTCGTAGCCAAGGGTTCCCTTGGGGTCTTCCATCCAAGTTGGACCCGACGGTAGGAAGTAGCCCATGGTCTTCGTTTCAGACATTTGTGCGATGGCAGGATAGCCGATTTCTGGTGCCGGAACGCCGTCAACCCACACGAGGTCTTGCCAGATGTCGCTGTGGTCGGTCACCCAGTTGCCTGCGTGGTAGTGCGTCCAGTAGACGTTGCCGTTGGTACCTGTGTCACCGTTGTGAGGGCTGTAGATGTAACCGCCTGGGATGTAGTGGTGGGGGTGTTCAGTTCCATCAGGCAGAATGCTTGAACCCGGAAGCTTCCATTTGCTCATCAAGAACGGTTTTGCAGGGTCAGTGGTATCAATGGTCCAAATGTAACCTGTGTGGTTGGTGTTGGTCCCGTATTCTGGAGCAATCATGGTTAAGTGGCGCCAGTTGATTCCAAATTCGGCATCGTTTGGACCTGTTCCACACTCGGCGTCCCATGTTTCCATTGGGTCAGTGTCCTTGGCTCCGTTGCAAAGCAGGTGGTCGTATGGCACCGCATAGTGAATCCAGCCGTTGCCGTTCAATGCACCGCTGCTACCGCCCCACTCTTCGGAAGACATGTTTGCATGTCCGCCACCATCAGGGCCGTACCAGCCATCGTCAGCGCTCGGGCATCCAAGCCATCGTCCAACCTCGTTGTCTTGAGGCCAAGTGATGCCTTCAGGGTCAGGAACTTCCGGCGGGTTTGTAACATCAACAATTCTTAGTCCAGCATCCCAATAGGAAATGTAGAGGAGTTTTTGACCGGTGATTGGATGGATATGGAACACGTTATCGTGGTTGAAAATCGAGCCACCGCAGGTTGTTTCTGGTTTTGGAGTGTATCCGCCCCAGCGAAGGATTTGGCGGCTGTCGTTTTGTTGTTCATCGGTCGCAGTTGGGTTCCAGGATTCGAAGCCGAGCGGGACATAGAAGATTTGTGTGCCTTTGTAAAAAGTTCCGGAATCACCTTCAACCATTTCTGGATAGGGGTCAGCGCCGTAGAGGAAGAGGTGGCAATCTTCAACCGCCCACAGAGGGTTTGCTGGCTCCCAATCGCAATCAACGTGCATGTCTTGATTGTGGAAGCCTGCCGGAGGGTTGTTCCACTCGGCGACCTTGATTGGTTCGTTCTTGTTGACAACGGAAATAACATCGAGGCGGTTCGCACCGCTGTTGGCGTCATCATCGGTTGGAATAGGATCCAAGTCACTGTTTGTCAATTCGTGATTGACCAAAACCCAGTTGTTGTCCGGTGTCACCTTGATGTCAATCATTCGACCAATTTCAGCGTAGTAGGTCGAGAGGAGAACGATGTTGTTTGGCTCAGAGATGTCCAAGATTTCGAATTGGTTGTACGATGAGACATAGGCATAGCAGCCACCGGTTCCGTCAGGATTCTTTACGCAATCTTCCATGAAGTTACCTTCAATAGCGATTTCTGATGAGTCGCCAGGGGTTGGTCCAACGTTCTTGAACTCAGGAGAACATGGTCGTCCCGCAACGTTGTCGAGTTCGGGTGGTGGTGCAACGTTTCCATCGCAGTTGAGGTTGTGATAATCGATGAGAAGCATGTTGTCGGTTTGTAGACGGTGTGCCAACAAGTCGGTATGGCTGTGCTGTTCGTCTTCGATTTCTACAACAGGGTCGACCCACGCTGATTCATTCGAATCGGTTTTATTATTTTCATCGCCTCCAAGAGCGAGGTATGCTGTTGCAGATAGCAAACTAATAACGACTAGACCAACGAAAGCGAAGGTGATTACTCTGTCAGCAGCATCGCTGTTTTGGAACAAAAGGCTGGATTTCATAGGACAATTCACTAAGGGGTTGTATTTTAATTCGCCCGTTGGATGACATGATTTATCTATCTGTGGCCGAGCCTTCAAAGCATGCGACAAGTCGTATTACCTCTTCTCGTATTCTGCATTTTGACCGTCGTTTCCATTGCCCCCTTACAGGCCGGCGCTCACACCGCAAGTTCATTCACCGTACTGGTCAAAGAGAGTGGTTTCTCACAATCCTCACCTGAGATTTTCCATAACGATTCGATTATTTGGTACAACACCGATAACTCATCGAATTTGACGCATCGCCTGGTTCACGACCACGATGGAGATGGCTTGTACAACGGCAGCCTGGATTGGGACTCAGGTGAGCTTCACGCCTACTGTGAAAGAGACGAAAACAATACCAAGGTCGATGCTTCATGCAACACAAATTTCATCATTGAATTTAATATCAACTGGACTGAAGGTGATTATGCATACCAAGACCTTCGTTCAGATGGATCGGTAGTAAATGCCACGATTCGATTGTTCAAGGACATGGACAGTCACAACGCCTCAACTGCACCTTCAATCGGTAGCAGTTTCGGAGTCAATGATGACGTTCCGGCAGACAACACTGATGCCAATGAAGCAATGACGCCTGAAGACGTATTATTGTACATTGCAATGGGTGCCGGAGGGGCAGCTGTCTTGCTCTTAGGGCTGCTAATTCTACGAAGACCGGAAAATTCCGATATCTCTGAATCTGAATGATTCAGAAGAGGGAAAAGCAGTTTTGCGGCAGATGGCCGTAACTTCGAATTCAACCTTGGTCAAAATTATGCATTGACTGCTTCAGCAGCCTTCTTGCGCTTTCGATTCCATTTTTTAATCCGAGGCAGTTGCCACTTGATGATTCCAGTCCAGAAAACAATGGCTACCACAGCTTGTCCTACAACCATCGTGACCCAAGGGTCATTGTCCCAGGCGTCGGTGTTTCCAGTGAAGGTAATTCGAGCGAAATAAGCAGAAATCATCATTCCAAAGAAAAGATGAACCCAACGTAAAATTGTATTCCAGTTTCTAGCCATACTTATTCCTCAGGGTTTTCTTCCTTAAATTCCTTCAATTTCGCTTCGAATTCTTCAGCTGTCAGTCCGTGCCATCCTTTGCACATACCCGTTGGTGATCGTCCACATCCGCATTTACTCATGTTATTCATTCCTCCTTGCCCATCGCATGAGGCTTTGCTATTAAGTCGGAAAAGTTTCAGCGAAGAGACCATGGTATTGTGGTTGATACTTGGTTGTTGATATAGAAGGTGGAGTAGGTTGTAACATGCAACCACCAGAGCAGCAACAAACTGAGCAACAAATTCCTGTGTGTCTTCAATACAGAGGGAAGAAACTCGTCGACCTCTTAGGTAAATCGTATGTACTGGAATTACTCTACTATCTATCGTCAAATCCCGAAGCAATTCGTTTTAACAAACTGAAAAAAGAGCTTTCGATTACTGCCACGACCCTAAGTCGACGGCTGGAAGAACTTATCGAAGTCGGATTGGTTAAGCGTGAAGTTTTCGCTGAAGTCCCTGCACGGGTAGAGTACTCGAAGACAGAAAAGGGGCTTTCCCTAGGCCCTGTATTGAGAACACTCTTTACTTGGGTTGAAGAAAATAAATGATACTCTTGAAGAGCATTACGCGTTTTCCAAGAAACAGATGTTCAAAAGGAGAACCTCAATCTCAGAAACATGAAGTACTCGCTATCGATTGCCACCATTGTCCTCTTACTGCTGCTTAGTGCGGCATCAGGCGCAGCATTAACTGCCCTTACGACCTCCAATTCCTCAAGTTCAGGTGACTTTTCCATCGATGCTCAAGATGTGTACGGCGTTAATGAATACACGCTTGTTGAGATCGACGAAGGCGATAACGATGAAGAAGATGTCATCACTGAGCGACTCTTCGAGTTTATCTTCAACACCGTATCCGCAGGGGATGTTGTCTCTTGGGACTTTGG
>JABJFP010000190.1 GCA_018662715.1 Methanobacteriota archaeon
GTTGCAGAACTCTCGGCTGTCCTCGGTTATGACGAAGACGAGATGTTGGATTGCTTATATTCTCTTCAAGCAACCTTGCGACGCAGAAGGGGGGGTTCCCTCCAATTGGCTGAAGTGGGTGTGAGGTGGGCTCTTGAGGTCAAACCTTCCATAGCATCTCATCTCCCTAAGGAAACGAAAACCGACATGCCTCCAAAGCTCCTCAAGGCTGCAGCCCTCATTGCTTACCATCAGCCGATGCCTCAAGCACGGCTTGTAGAACTGCTCGGTCAGAAAGCATACGATTACGTCCGTGAATTGGCCCAATTAGGAATGGTTGACCGCAGAAAGGACGGGAATACCAGGAGGCTTTCCACAACACGTCGTTTCTCCGAAGCCTTTGGATGCCCACATACCGATCGGAAGAAGGTCAAGGCTTGGTTTAGGGAGCAAGTGCAATCTTCAGGTCTGCTCGACGAACTTGCGGACAATAAAGAAATTCTCAAAGAAACCTCTGAGGAAGAAGGTACGGTACAATCATCGCTGCCGGTATCCGAAAGCGAGTGAGTTCATCCTTGGCGAAGTTCGTTGAGCCATTGTTCTGCCATTGTTTGGGTGCGAACACCTTGATGTTGTTGGATTCGTTGGGAGAGAAGTTCAATCTCCTCTCCAATTGCTCCGGCACTAACTGCCATATTCTTTGAATGGAGTTTCATGTGACCTGCCTGGATCCCATTTGTCGAAAGTGCACGCAAAGCCCCTAGATTCTGTGCAAGTCCTGCACATACCATGATTCCTGCTAATTCTTGAGCACTCTCAACGCCGAGTATTGAAAGATTAGCCTGTGCCACCGGGTGTACTTTTGAAGCACCTCCAACGATGCCTACTGCCATCGGGAGTTCCATGGTCCCAACCAAATTCCCCTCATCATCTTTTGACCATGTTGACATTGAAGTATATCGCCCGTGTTCCAGTGATGTCCATGCATGGCATCCGGCTTCAATCGCTCTCCAGTCTTGCCCACAAGCCAGTGCAACACTGCTGATGGCGTTCATGATTCCCTTGTTATGGGTCGCTGCTCTAAATGGGTCTTCTTCTGCGAAGACGTGTGCTTCGAGGATGCCATCTATGATGTTAGAGCCATCTTCATGCGTTCCATCGTTTGATAATTCTTCAGGTGTGAATGTAGCCTCGACTCTTGCTAAGCGATGAGCTGCTAGATTGGATAGGATTCGAAGGTGTACTCTTCCTCCAGTTAGTGCCTCTATTTGGGGGGAAACTCGCTCTGCCATCGTATTTACTGCATTTGCCCCCATGGCGTCTCTGCAATCCACCAGTAAGTGAACAATGAGCATGGTCCCCATGGGTGTTTGGAGTCGCCTGGTCTCTATGTCCTTGCATCCTCCACCCAGTGCAATCATTCTTGAGGGTATATCGTTGCAAAATGACATCAACTTATCCTTTGCGTCAGCAATGGCTTGTTCAGCATGCTGCATGTCTTCTACTTCGAGAACTTGGAGTTGACCAATCATGACGGGTTTGTCGTTATTGGTTCGAAAGCCGCCCTTTGCAAGGCACCGTTTGGCCATGTTTGATGCAGCAGCAACCACACTTGACTCTTCAAGGCAGAATGGTATGATGTAATGGGCTTCATCGATGACAAAGTTTGTTGCTACTCCTACGGGGAGGGACATTGTTCCTATGACGTTCTCGATCATGCGGTTTGCAGCATCTTCGTCCAACTCTCCATGGTGGGCCAAGGCTTCAACATGTTTTGGGTCAAGATTTGCTGCACTTGCTATTGCTTGGCGACGTTCTTCAACAGACTTTCGAAAGAACCCTTTGAACCGACTGTTTTCCACTGGCATGGGGTTTCCCTCAATTCCTCCTGATGGCGCTCTTCCTTCAATGAATCGTTGCAAGGGTGTGCTCGTTGATTTCATTTTTTAACGCTTTTAACGCATTTACTAACGCGTTAACCGTGCGTTAATTGAGCGTTATTTGGCTTCTAAAAAGCGATTCCGTCATCGAAATAACACGTGCTAACGGGCACTTTGGAACTCTTCGTATTGTCAAAGATGATATACTTGGGGTTCGTTGTACCTGCATGGTCAAAGAAAGCAATCTCTACGGCTTACCTTTACTTTCCGAGAACCCATTTTCAACACGGCCATTGGAGTCTGGGGAACTTGGGAAACTCGTTGGGCGAGATACCCTCTTCACCATGCTCAGGAATTACGTAACACTTCGCTCGTCGAGACGAATCTTGCTTGTCGGCCCCCTAGGGTCGGGAAGGACGTCTCTTCTAAGGTGCCTTACTCCTTATTCGGGGGAATCTGCCTACATCGGCCACCTTTCTGCAAATGCTCCTGCTAAGAGCCTCCTTGAGATGATGTATCAGGGAATCATGGGCATCCAGGCGCCTGTACGTCGTGAAGAGGTTGTAAAGGGCCTTGTTGACGGCATGTATGGATTCGGGGACAAATTGCCCCTTATCGTCATTGATGTGCCAGCAAGCGACATGTCTGTTCTTAATGTTGCATTACGAGATACACTCACTGTCCTTGAACGGCTTAACGCTCTTGTTATCCTGGTGTGTGATCAGCGGCAGCGACAACAACTCCCTCAGGAGCTTTCTATGGCATTTGAGGAGCATCGTCTCTCTCCATTCACTCCCTCTGATGTTCTTTCTTTGGTCAAAAAGCGTCTTGCATCGGTTGGTTGCATGGATTCGGATTTCACGATGCAGGATGCAACACGTATTCTTGAACAGACTGATGGTTATCCCGCCTTGGTCATCAAGGAACTGAGA
>JABJFP010000191.1 GCA_018662715.1 Methanobacteriota archaeon
AGTAATCATGATGGCCATCAGCGTCTCGTGGCCAGGAGCGTCAACAAAGGATACGACTCGCTCTAGTTCTTCAGCGACGTCTTTTGAACCGTCAGGGCGTTTGCCAGTAGCGTAATATTGTCCTTTGTCGTCCTTGTAGAATGCAGTGTCAGCGTAACCGAGCTTAATTGAGATACCACGTTTCCGTTCTTCGGAATGTGTATCGGTCCAAATTCCTGAAAGGGCTTGCGTAAGGGTCGTTTTTCCGTGGTCAACGTGGCCGACAAGGCCGATGTTGACTTCAGGTTGTGCGGGAAGCTCTCTTGCCATGCTTCCTCACCCTGTTGTTACGACGTCCCTCTCGGGGTTCACTCCGATGCTTCCTCTGCTTCGGTGGAAAGAATTGCGCTGAGCGACTTCTTACCAGTTTCTACAACCTTCAAGTTGATTTGACGGGTGTCTTGTGTAATGGTATTGCCTCGGAATGTGCGTCGTCGTCGTAGTCCATCAGGCTTGTAGCGGAATCGCTTCTTGTCCCCGCCCTTCTTCTTGTGGACGATGACTTGACCTTTGTAACCTGTCGATTGTGTGACAAGGATGGACTGACGGGAGCCGCCTTCCAAATCCTTACGCAGAGGGGTTCCAGTTTTATCGGAGCCGCCGGTGATTTCTAGTTTGTAGCCGGAGAGTGTTTGTTCGCCTTCTCCAACGAAGATTCCGTCGACGACATCGCCGATTCGCTTTCCTAGGATTTGTGCGTGGTTGTTGCCTGTAATCTTCAATGAGTACGATTTTCCACCGTTGTCGGGGTTTGTATCATTGACTACTGCGACGAATTCGGATTGGTTTTTGCCGGACATACGAGCACCTCTACGAGATGTTCCGACTAACGACCCGTATTTAGCCCCATCGTATGGTGCATTGGCTTAGATTTTATCCTAATCGCTTGGGAAGAAGCAATTCAAGGCGGCTTGCGAGGTCAGCGGGGAGGTAGTGGGGCATGCTCAGGTGGGTGGTCCGTCCCCGGCCACCGGGTACGGTTGCAACACGCGATGCGATGAGTCCAGCACCCTCGATGGTCTTGATATATTTCCAAAGAGTGGTGTGACTCTTCGCCTTTTGCTCATATTCTTCACAAACCACGGCGTAGAGTCCTTCGACATCACCCATGGTCATGGTCTCTTGCGTCTTCAATCGTCTGCACATGGCCAAAAGGGCAAGCATAACCGGTGCACTGAGTTCGTCGACCTGTTCGAGAAACGTTGAGGTATCACGTGCTAGATTGCTGTTGTATGCGTGAACATCTTCGATACTAATCTTACGTTCTGAGTGATTGTCTTGCCTATACTCGCAGCGTTCCACAGCATTGCTAAGGAGTTCAATCACCATGCGGGCATCACCGCTCGGTGCGGCTTTTTCAGCCAATAAGGTCATGATCGAATCACTCCATGTCCCTGGAACCAATCCCTCTTCAGCACGTTGCCTGACGATGGCTTCGAGTCCTTCTTGGGTGTAAGGGGGTATTCGAACATGGTTGGTAACCCCAAATTTGGAAAGAACAGCAGTTTCCAGAACATCCAAAACTTGCTCTTGACTGATCAAAATCAACGAGAGTGTTCCAGTTCCTTGTTGGTCTTCATCTATTCGCAACAATTGGTACAGCAATTCATCTCCTGAACGACGAAGCATGTGGTCCACTTCGTCAAGGACAACGACGAGGTGGGAGGAGGAATGTCGTAACATCTTCCTCAAACTCAACAGAAGCTCCCCCATCGAGAGTCCACGGTCTGGGTGGCCCGGGTCCAACTGATGCAGAATACGTTGTGCAACGCGCATACTGGTTGATGCGTTACGGCAGTTAACATGGGCAATTTCGATGTTTCTCGTTCCGGCCAGGTGACGAGCCAAATCGCGACAGAATGTTTTGGCAAGAACAGTCTTCCCCGAGCCGACCGGTCCGGTGATTACGGCTCTTGACGATCCTTCAGGGGATGCGATGGCGGTGAATTTTGATGCAAGTTCTTTCTTTACATCGTCACGCCCTACCAGTTCCTTCGGTATATGGTCAAAATCCAATACGGTTGGGTTTGCAAGGATGAATCCCGCCCCGATTCGGTCAAGATAGTCGCTCATAACATGGGAATGCTCTTGTCAACCGTTCTAAAAGATGTGGTTCTGTTCAGCCTCTAGGCGAGGTAATTCAGGACGTATTGTATGCTTCGTATCAAGGGATTTCATCGAATTGGTAGCCGAGTTCCCACTTCTTTTCTCCAAGAGCGACTTCCATCTCAAATGGTGTAATCAATGGCTTGCGATACTTAACGGCATCATCGATAGCGATTCGAGGGCAGGCTGTGTTGACAAATGCATCCACGGGGTAGAAGTCGATCAATTCTGGGCCGACATGTTCCAAGGCCAGCAAGTATCCCTTCTTTCCGTGCTTTGCAAGCATTCGCTTCATGCGCAGTGCAAGAGTGCGTCGCATCTGTCCTGGTTTTTCTCCAATGAGGATACCAAAGGTTTGTGCTTCTTGCACACTCATGATGAGACCGAAGCGTTGACGAAGAATTCGTTCAATGCGCTGGAGTGACATTTCTTCAGCATCGCCGGTATAAGGGTCCAGCATGGCAAGAGGTTTTCCGGTATGTAGGACGAGTCCAATCGGGTGGAAATCCCCGCTCCCAAGGAACAGATAGTGGCCGATGCTGGGGTCATCTCCTGAATAATTGCAGCCGAGTACCTGACCGGGGAACGAAAGACGTGCCCCGCCGATAGGGATGGTGACATCAAAGCCCGCCTTTTCCAAGCGGTCGTGGTATTCGGGTAGGAGGTGAAGGTGTTGAATAGACCCTACAAGACCTAGTTTAGTACCAGTAAGGGGTGCCATGCGTCCTACTGCATCCATAAATCGCTCTTGTGCTTCTTCCTCACTAAGGCCTTCAGTCTGGGTTTGCTTGGTCATTCGTTCTTGGGCCATGGCGCGATGTTGATTGAGCCAAGGGAGGACTGGTGAAAGTTCAGGGTCTCCGTCGTAGGTGACATTGATGAATTGTGTCGGCATTCCGGAGTCGATGTTCATTTGTGAGTGGCCCATGTGTGCGACTAATTCAACACCCATCAGTTGCATCTTGTCGTGAACAAGGTCGCAGGCGCCGTAGCAAGGATCTGCTGCAAGTACAACTTGAGCACTGGTTTCGGTTTCAATGGTATCCATCATCTCAAGGGCTTGCATCTTGAGCCCCTCTGGCACTTGAAGTGCAATCAGGCGGTTGTCATTGGTGCGGATGCGCTCCATGAGTTCATCCAATTCAAAGTCGTGGCGGTCTAGGTCCATGTGGCTCCCCAATCTAGCGGCGATGCCGCTCCCTCATCAATGCACCCATCAAATTCAAACTTCGTCGTCCAAGAGAACGATGGTTTCTCCATCCATGCGGAGGCGGACCAAAGATTGAATCGAAATATCGGGGTAGAGCCCTCGTAGGCGGGTTAAACCGTCTCCTTTCTCAACAACTGCAATGATATGTGTTACTCTGGCTTCTGCTCTATGTACGCCTTCGATGACGGCTTCTAGAGTTCCACCTGTCGAGAGTACATCGTCGATGATGGCAATACGTTCGCCCTTCTTGATATCGTTAAGGAACATTGCTCCCTTGGAGTATCCGGTGGATTGGTCAATTTTCACCTCTCCTTCTAAGCCATAGGCGCGTTTTCGGGCGATGACCAGCGGGATTCCAGTTGACATGCTTAGGGGCGCAGTTAAGGGGAGACCCATGGCTTCAATTCCCAAAAGAAGGTCAACATCTTCCCAATCAATACGGTCCCGTGAAAGGTCCGTGATCGCTTGAAGAACATCTGGAGACATACGAGGGACGCCGTCTGTGATTGGATGAATGAAGTAAGGATAGTCGCCTTTCCAAATGATAGGAGCCTTGGCTAAACTGTCTCGCAACCGTTGCAGTGGTTCGTCCATACCCTCACGAAGCGTCGTTCGTTTATCATCCTTCAGCGACGGAGCGACGCCGAACCGAGGTCTTAGGGTTGAATCTCAAAGTTCAGCGAGGTACTCAACGTACTCATCTGGTTCCAACAGGTTTTCCAGAACTTGCTTATCATCGGGGTTCATCTTGAGTTCGTGGGGTTCCA
>JABJFP010000192.1 GCA_018662715.1 Methanobacteriota archaeon
CTAGAGCACGCCTGCGGTGGCTGAATTTTTGCTTAATTTCTAGAGAAACGGTACCAAAGGTGGCTCCATGAGTGCTCGTGACTCCATAGGTTCCGGCTGGAAGAGGTTCACCCAAATCATTGAGGTCAAGCGGTATGAACACGGGGTCAAATCCAAAACCTTCTTCTCCGCTTGGGGCAGTGGAAATGGCTCCTGGACATGAACCGGTTCCAAGAATAACTTTCTCTCCGTCCCATAGAGCAGCTACCGCTTGAAACGAAGCGCTACGAAGGCTGGCAGCTTGGACGGGATCCTCGCTTTGAAGATGGTTCAGAAGCCTCAAGATTCCTTGATTACCAATGGTTTTGAAGACATATGACGAATAAATACCCGGGAATCCATCCAAGGGTTCCACGAACAGACCTGCGTCTTCAACCATCACGTGAGTTTCCCCCTCAGGAAGATATTGCTTGGCTTGCTCGAGTTTGGCGATGGCTACATCTTCCAGGGAATCAAGTTGGGGTTCAACAATCGTGCCTTTAGGCAAGGTCAATTGACGGACTTCAAATCCCAAAGGTAAGAGATGGCTGGCTGCTTCGGCGAGTTTGCCTTTGTTTCCGGTCAGGAACCAAATAACGGTTGACATCGTCCATCCCATTCTGTCACTCCCTATGACGATGCCTCCTTTTCACCGAGATTTCAAAGGTAATTTGATAGCATGGAGTGGTGACCATTGGACATGGTTTCTGATTGGATTGCAGTAGCAGCCGGAGGCGCTTTAGGGGCTCTTCTCAGATTTTGGGTGAGTGAAAGCATGCCTTCAGATTCCTTTCCATGGGGAACGCTAACAGTCAATTTGCTCGGCTCAATTTTACTCGGAATGGTCACTGCTGCTGTGGCGGTTAACACATTGAGCGAAACACAAGCACTCCTCTTTGGAACTGGTTTGCTCGGAGCATTTACGACGCTCTCTACTTTTTCGATTGAGAGTGCAACCCTTTGGGATGAACAACGTTGGGCAGAACTTACGGGTTACGTTTCAGCAACTGCCTTAGCAGGCCCAGCCCTTGCTTTACTGGGCTGGAAGGTGACGGAATCGTTGTTGAGCTAAACTCACTTGAGAATGTTCAGCATCCGATTCAAGGCCAAAAGTGCCCCTTCCTGAACGTCATTTGGAACAATAATTTGGTTGGGTTTCTCTCCCTTCACCAGACGTTCAAGCACGTCCATGAGATAAGCGGGGTGAATCATGTACATGGTGGAACACGGGCAAATCTCATCGTCAAGGCACTCTATGTGCTTGTCGGGATGTTCCCTTGCAAGGCGTGCAACCATGTTGATTTCTGTGCCGATTGCAATTGAAGAGCCAGCAGGTAGTTCACCGACAAAATTCCGAATGTATTGCGTTGAGCCGAAAGCATCGGCCAAGTCCACAGTTTCTCGAGGACATTCAGGGTGGACCACAACAATTCCATCAGGATGTTCAGCGCGAAACGTATGAATTTGTTCGGGTGTGAATCGCTTGTGCACAGAACAGAAGCCATGCCAGAGAATAATTCTTGAATCCTTTATTTCACCCATGGCGCCAATTCCAGGCGTCCAAGTAGGCATTTTTTCTGTATCAATCCCCATGGCAATGCCGGTATTTCGTCCGAGGTGTTGATCGGGGAAGAAGAGTACTGCTCCACCATCACCTGCTCGTTCAAACGCCCAATTGAGGACGCCCTGTGCATTTGAAGAGGTGCAAACAACCCCGCCATGACGGCCAACGAAATCTTTCAAATCTGCACTGGAATTCATGTACGTCACAGGGACAAGGTAATGTTCACCTTGAGGCGCTGGTTCATCCGGATGATCTCTATCAAGTGGGTCCTTGAGCCCAGATAATGCAAGTAACTCCTCCCAAGCAACTTCAACCTCTACGAGGGTGGCCATGTCTGCCATTGAGCATCCGGCTCGCATGTTGGGTAAGACCACAGTTTGGTCATCAGTGGTCAAGATATCTGCCGATTCGGCCATAAAATGGACGCCACAGAAGACAATGTGTTTTGCTGTTGAGGAAGCTGCCTGCTGGCTAAGCATGAATGAATCCCCGAGGAAGTCGGCATGCATGACAATGCTGTCACGCTGATAATGATGGCCAAGGATGAGAAGGTCATCACCAAGTTGGGCCTTCAGTTCCTGAATTCGGTCGCTCACAGCTTGTTCTTCCATGGACAGGGATGTATCCATGAAGTCAACAGAACACATTGGAAGGGTCAACGACATGGCTCTCATATGGGGTAAACGCTCACCCTTTTTGAAACAGTGGTTAGGAGTGAACTTTGAAAACTGGTACCCTATGAGCGGGACATGGCCTTCATCGAAGAGCATCGGCTCCATTTAGGGGCGGAGGCGGACGTGTGGCGAGGTACGTGGTTTGGGAAACAAGCCGTCCGAAAACAACGGAGGCCTCGTTCTTGGCGGCATGCTGACCTTGACCATCGCCTTGGTGTTCGCCGGATGACCAGTGAGGCTCGCCTTCTGATTCGCTTGCGTAAAACCGGACTCCCAGTCCCTGCTGTTTGGGATTTAGACTTGGAGGGAGGTCAGTTGGTCTTGGAATGGCTCCCAGGTCGGACACTCATCGAACTTCTAAACGACGAAAATGCAGAGCCTCAGTCTATTGAGCGTGCGTTGAAATCCGTTGGTTCTGCTGTCCGGAACTTGCATAGAGAAGCAATGACTCATGGAGACCTATCAACCAACAACGTCCTCATCAACCAAGAGGATGTTTATCTTATTGATTTTGGATTGGCCGCTGTTGAATACGAAGTCGAGAGGTTCGGAATTGACCTCCATGTCCTTGATGAAATTCTTGGCGCATCCCACCCTCAGTGGGATGGTGCCATTGATTGGGTGTTAGAGGGTTATGCTGGAGTGGATGCTCAACTTGGACCGGCTCCAGTTCTTCAAGGCGGCAAGGTGCCTACTGCAAGCGAAGTACTGACCCGATTGGACGATATCCGTCAACGGGTTCGCTATCATGGTTGAAGTGCGATTGAACGCTCATGACGTCGTTCTCCTTGTCGCTGCCACATGTTGAAGAACACGATAACGACGGCAAGAATGACGCCAAGTTGGAGAACGATGCTGGAGTACAATCGCAATTCAGGCTCCCATGAGTGAATCTCTACAGAAAGGGTTTCATCTTCCAGCTGGAAATATACAAGGTGATTTTCGAGGACTTGCGGCCCCCACTGGTCGTTTTCATCAACGGTGAGAACTTGTGTTGTATTTGTTCCAAGCGTGGTAAAGTGAATTTCTCGGTCAAGATATTCATCTCGGGGAGCTATTGGGTTGTAGTGGTCTCGTGCTGCCCAAGCAAGAATTCCGTTTCCAATGGATGGGTCAGACACATGGTATTTCGCGTTACTACCAAGCCATTGCATGGCTGTTGAACGGTTGTAAACCACCAAACGGTCGGTTGCAGTGACGTTGACCGTCACAGCAAGATATTCCCGATTGAAAGCAATGTCAACAATCGAAGCGTTCTCCATGTCGACAGGCGTCCCCCATTCTGCCAGGATTTCGTCTTCCTCTATGGCAGCGCTTGCATTGATTTGGTACTCAGTCTGTCCCTTCACACCCATTTGAACCACATTCACCAAGGTCAAATCATCTGAAGAAACAAAAGCAACTTCTGAGCCTGAACCTGCAATATAAACAACAGATTCGAAAGGTTCGAGAGGAATAGAAAGTGGAGTGCCGTCTAAATTCATAGCGAGTAAATCACCACTTTGCACGTAAACAACAGCAAGTTTTGCTCCATAATCTACCAACATTAACCGATCAGGACGTTCCATTGGGATGGAATGCAGTAACACGTCATCTTGCTCAACATCAACCACCGATAGATGGGTCGAATTCGCAGCCACCAACGTTGTCCCTGAAACTGCATAAGGTGAATCAATCGTTAACTCCAAGGAATCGAGTTCGTAAGGTTCAGAGCCTGTCTCGGAGAGATTGTGCACGAGCATAACGGCTTCACCACTTTGATTGTCAAGAGTGAACAACCACCCGTCAACTGCTGCCGCACCTTCTGGAGCCTCTACCCCACCGGCTGGTAGTGCGCTGTGGGTCAAATCCCACGTGATGACAGAGGAAACCACGATGAGGATAACGAAAGCGATTCTTCCGGTCTCTCGACTTGTTGGATTTCGATAACGACGGAACGTAGATTGAAATCTTCCTTTGATAAAACTCAGAGCATCCTTTGGTTTTGTCAGCACCGTCACGATACGGGCGTTCATGGTACGCTCGTCAAAGAACTTCCACCATGTGTTGGATGTTCGGTCCGCAAGAGAGACTGCCGCTCCTGCAATTAGCATCCCTCCAATGATGTCCAAGAACCAATGAATTCCGAGATAAATAATGGTAAATGCTGTGACCGTAGTGTACAGGAAGACGGTATGCCTGTATCGGTTCCATCGGCGGTCGTCATCAAAACGGGTCAAACACAACCAAACAGCAAATGGAATTCCAATGTGGAGCGAGGGCATACCGTTGGTGAACGGGTCAATACGACGGAACCAATCAGCAATCTCAGGAGTGAGCGTATACGCCAAGGTTTGCATTTCTGGAATCGTGTCCCCTGTCACTCTGACGTTGAAAAACAGATAGAACGGGACCGCCAAAATATACACCCATGCAATCGAGAGCGTCACTCGGTCTGCGAGCCAGCGGTCATCAAAATATGCGAAGTAGAAGATAGAGACATAGCAAATAAACATGAATCCAGCCACATAAAAGTGAGTTAGGAAGGTCGTAAGAAACGAATTTTGAAAGGTTTGTTGGACCCAGAGCACGAGATTTCCTTCAATGGCCCAGATATAGGGCGTCATATCTAGGCCAGTACTTGCCATGAGAAGGCGGTCAATTTGGTCGAGACCATCTTTTGCATTGTAAATGAAAAAAACAATCAGTATATGGACCCAATACCGCCGAAAGAAATCAACGAACGGAGGCAAGGAAACATTGGCCCATGGAGGTTTGAAAACCGGCAGAAGGATGACACCCAGTGCGAGTGCACTGATCAACCAAGTGAGGTAAACACTCTGCACTCAACATCAACTCCAAACAGCGGTCGGTGAGTCCTGTTCAATAATGCGTCGTATCATTGAACCCAATTTGGGACGATTACCATGCTCCATGCACGTAGGGCTTGCCACGGTCTGGGTCTTTTCGTTGTGCGAGGTCGTAAATTCGCTCAAAGCGAAAAATTCCGCTTGAGCAACCCGTCTGCCACTCGAAAGCAAGAGCGTATTTTCCAATGGTCCGAACCTGTGGTTTCTCCGGAGGGTGAGCCTCAACTTGACGGCGAAGGGTTTTGCTGGTTTCATCGTCGTTGCGCATTGGAGAGCATTTGGCACAGGGGCACGCATGTCTGAGGTCATCGTAGGAGACAACATATGTGGTATCGTCATTGTATGAGAGGACCATTTCGGTAGTTTTCCGCTCAAGTTTCTTGAGGTTAGGAAGTTCTGAACTCATGGATTCACCTCAAATGATTTCAAGCCCATCATCTGAGCCGTTTCCGAGTTGCTCCTGAATGGCAGAGACTACTTTGGCAAAGGCAATCGCCGATGCGCCTTCAGGGTCAGAAACGATACGATGGACACCATCATCACCGCCACGAACGAACCCAGGGTCAAATGGAAGCGCTCCGAGGAATGGAACTCCGAATTCTTCTGCAGTGGACTTTCCTCCGCCTTCCTTGAAAATATCCAATGTAAACTGAAAGCGTCCTTCTTTGTCTGCGGTGGCATCAACAGTTTTCCCACCTGGGCCTGCAACTGAGAAGCTGCTCCCGGGTTCTGCAGTCCCTTGTACGGTGTATCCGCTCATGTTCTCAACAACACCCAAGACTGGGACTTTGAGAGATTCAGAAAACGTAATTGACTTGCGGCTGTCAAGGAGAGCAACTTGTTGAGGAGTTGTAACAATGACCATGCCGTCAATGTTCGGAAGCGATTGAGCCACGGTAAGAGGCTCGTCGGAGGTACCCGGGGGGAAATCGATGACAAGGTAGTCAAGTTCTCCCCATTCAACGTCGCCAATAAATTGCTGAATAGCACCCAACTTGATCGGTCCTCGCCAAACAACCGGTGTATCTTCGTCTTCAAGTAAGAAGGCCATGCTGATGACCTTCACACCAAGGTGCCCTTGTGCTGGATGAATGCGCTTGTTTTCAACATGGAGCCGGCGACCGTCAAGTCCCATCATTTTGGGAACATTCGGGCCAGTGATATCGATGTCAAGAATACCAACACGGAATCCTTGCTGGGCGAGTGAGAGCGCAAGGCCGGTACTTACTGTGGACTTACCCACACCTCCTTTTCCGGACAGCACCATGATTTTGTGTTTGATCTGGCGGCCAATTTCTTCCATTGACATCTTACGCTTCATCTGCGCGTATGCCTGTTCCATCTGTTTTTGTTCCTGAGGCGATGGAGCGGGTGCTGGAGTGGACTCGCCGGTACTTGGAGAGTTGAGGGTCACGGGTGAATCGGCCATGGTTTTACGAATGAATTGGGCTACTTCAACCCACCCACCGTCGATGGAAGGAATCCGTCGCTCGGTTCGGGGTCATCGACGCAACAATGCATCAACAGACAGATGGCTTGCAAGGGTGGGAATAACGACGGCTGCAACAGGAAGCAACTGCCATTCCATTCCCCCATACGCCCAGCCAAGTCCAATTGAAAGCGGCAAGGCTACGATGAATGACAACCGGTTGGTTTGACGCCGGTGGACCCGAGGAGCGTATTGACCAAGGGAAATTGAAAACGAGCCGAATAATATGATTTGGAAGGTGATAAAGGTCGCAATAATGCGAAACAAAACGTCTGCATCTACCGCTGCTGCGAATATATGACCAACGAAAAGGATGCCAAATATCCCGATGTTTAGGATAATAGAATTGTGCTTCACAGAGACTCCTCATCCCCGACCTATGTCAAATGATGGTACCTGAACCAAAGAAGATAGAGTTCATATGCACTTGGCGGTTGTTCACCATCATGAACATTCTTTTCGTATGCGTTGGCAATTCATGTCGCTCTCAAATGGCTGAAGGATTAGCTCGCTCAATGGGTCACCAAGCCTCATCGGCCGGAACGCACCCTGGGCCGGAAATCGCTCATAATGCCGCAAAACTCCTTGAAAGCCGAGGAATATCAACAGAGGGCATGATCCCAAAAAGCGTGGATGGGTTCAATTCTGAAGATTTTGACATGGTGATTTCGATGGGCTGTGGCGTGCATTGCCCAACGATGAGAATTGATGATGATTGGGAACTTGAAGACCCCTACGGGGGACCTTACGAGATGTACGAAACCACGGCAGCTGAAATTGAGCGACGATTGAAGTTGATCGAGATTCACTCTTCCTCGGACTGAGGCACTTCTCCAACACCAGCGAGGTTGATCCGAAGAACGCTTACCGTTCGGGTTTTACCTTCATCGGTTGGCAGTTCTTCAGAAGCGCATTCTAAATGTTCTATCGTGACAGTCTCAGGAAGACCTTGTGCAATGTGACCGTTACGACGTCGGCAGACCTCTGCAACATCTACTGCTCTGGAGATCGTAGCGCCACGAGCAACAAGTTGAATGGAGCGCTCGCCCTCTTCCATTGCCATGACAACTGCACGAACATAAGCGTGCAATGGTTTCTTTCCGATGAAGATAATTCTGCGTTCGTCTGACATGGTATTCCCAAGTCTTGGTGAACCGACCCATCACATAATACTTGAGTGCTAAAAATGCCCAATAAATACGTCAAAAGGTGCGTTTTTGGGCTGGAATGCGAGAGCCGGGACTCGAACCCGGGTTCAGGCGTTGGCAACGCCCGGTGATAACCACTACACTACTCTCGCTTGTGTTCCGCCCACCGAGCCGGAGTTTAAACGATTGTCGGCCTTACTCCTTGCTTGGGCATGGAGTAAAACACATCAACTGCTTGGTGATTACGAGGCTTGTGTAAACCATCGGAGTACCTGTTCTGATTGGATTCTTTAAACAGGAGTTCAAAAGCACAGTCGTGAAACAAAGCCTATGAAGGTAACACTATCAGTAGCATCGTTGGTACTTATTCTCGCATTAAGCCTTGCAACAGGAGCGGTGTTTACCGCCATCAATCCACTTGATTCATCTGCAAATGAATCGTTTTCAATTGATGCACCGGTCGCATACGGAGTAAACGAATATACCCTCGTTGAGGTAGATGAGGGAGATAATGATGAAGAGGACGTTATCACTGAACGGCTCCACGAATTCCAATTTGAATCCAAAAACGGTGGCGACGTTGTTAACTGGGACTTCGGAGACGGAACAACTGGGATCGGTTCAGAAATAATTCACTCGTTCGCCCTACCCGGAACCTACACGGTGACGGCCACCTCCACATCTATTGATGCAATACAAACTTCAACGGTCGAAATCAAAGTGGAACGAACTGCGACGGTAGAATCCGATAACATGGAATGCGTCTGTGCACCAACAGCAAAAGCCACCATCATTAATCTCGTGCCCCTGGCTGGAACCGTTTCTTATGATGGTATAGTGACAGTTGAACACGACGGTAGCAGCGAATCATGTGCTCTACGAAATCCCCTCCAAGAATGCCATGTCCGCGTCATTATCGAGCGCACCCTTGACGGTTCAGTGATTGGACAAGAGACCATTTTTGATGAACGCTTCAGGGAAAACGAACTCAACATTCCTTTCGAAATGATGAACATTGAACTGGACGAAGGTGAAGGATTACAAATCCGACTCGAGACAGATCAGGCTCGAGACTGGCACAAGCCAAGTACGACCTGGGAAATGACTGCACCAATCGTGTGATTCAACACTCAAGTTGCTGACGTGCTGTGCAATCAACATTGACAATTTTATGCGTTTTTGTTGATGCGAACGGCCAACAGAACTGCATTTATTCATCTCTGGTGGACGTGCCGAGCAATCAACATTGATAATTCAATGCGTTTTTGTTGATGCGAACGGTCCACTCACGTTGAACCAAAAATCATTGAAAGTGGACGTGCCGAGCAATCAACCTA
>JABJFP010000193.1 GCA_018662715.1 Methanobacteriota archaeon
ATGAGGTCGTAGGTTGGTCGTTGTGAAACTCCGACGCGTTGGAAGAGGGAAAGACGCCCGTCTTCTACTTCTGACTTGCCTAATAGCGTATTCAGTTTGGATTGTGCCTTTCGCTTTGGCTTTGGCGATGCTTGTGGAACAGGTGTTGATTCAGAGGAACTGTGCGTATGGATTGAGTCTCGCAATTTCTCTTTTGCATCCTCCAACGCCAAGCGCAGTTTTGTAGGAGGGGCAGTCACGATTCATCCTCCTTGAACTTTTTGAGCAACTCACCTTTTTCATTGTAGAGGGCCGTAGAGGATGCATAATCTTCATCCTCCCATTGATTCCATCGTTCATACATCTCATCGATGTTTGACTCTTTTTGTTCCTTTACAGATGACTCTCGCGCCGCCTTTGGTTGTTCTGGTGAGGAATGAACCATGCCTCGGGGTAATGTGGGAGAATCTGAATTCGCTCTAAGAGGCACAGTTTGAGGAGTGTTCATCTCGGGCAACTGGGCAGAATCAAGCGATGGATTTGGGTGAAGCGTATCCCCTAAAGTCCGAGTCCGTGTTGGTACATTGATGTCTTGATGCCGTAATGATGCCCGATCTTGTCTCGCTTGGAACACATCCAAATTTTCTTTGATAAATCGGTCTTTTGTACTCTTCTTTTCAGGCCAATTTGGTAATTCCCGTTCCGAACGAGATACTGCAGAACTTCGCTGGTGTGCGAGTCCTGTGTTGATTTGAGGGAGACTCGGCTTGACTTTTCGAGCAGGCAAACGCTGTGGTGTTCGTACCTTTGGAGCCGAGGTTGATTGTGAATCTAGCGGTGTTGAACGGTTCTTAATTGGGCGAGTTGGATGCGTTTCCTTAGTCGCATCACGTCGTGGTATATCGCTGATAAAACGACCTTGCATAAACGAAGATTCACGGGGGGCGTTAACGGCATTCTCTGCCACGGCGCCAACATTTGAGTCTGACCAAGACTCCACCACATCGTGGAGTGCCTCTACCGCTGCCTTTCGTTCTTCTTCTGAGGGCTCAACTCCTCCACCTTCCATGGAAAAGTCTGCAGCAACCAAAGATGAACTGCTTGAATCTCCAACATGGTGGCGGAGTTGTGCATCCACCCATTGTGCTTCATCTTCATCGACTGGAAGAAGAAGAGGGTGGTCAAAAAGGGCATCTGGTTCGGCTAACCAGCGGTTGAGATGAACGCTTGTTAGAGAAACAAATTCACTCATCAAACTGTGGCGGACAGGAAGTTGAAACACGCCTAAATCGGTGGTAAGAAGGAGCGTGTGGTCGTTGAACCTCACGCCGTCAATAATTGACCGTATCAAGTCCAGCATGCCTGAGTCGCCAAGTGCATTACCGACACGGTCCAAGCCGTCAAGAAGAACGACGGCATTTTCGTTGGCCCACAAGAAGGCCTCAACACTGCGCAAAATCTCAACTTCATCACTCAGTAGTTCAAATTCCCCACGTTGGGTAAACAAGGAGTAACACGTCGGACCCGGTAGTCGCTTTGTGATTTCAGTTGATGCGTGTGGGAGTCCAAACAATCCCAATAGAGAAAGCCCTCGTTCCGCCAACTCAACCCCCAACTCAATCATTGGGTGAGGGTCGGGTGAATCGAAAACATACGCCCCGCCGGGTTGGAGCGTTACTTCACTTGAGGCCCCTCGTGAATTGGAATAAGGTCGGCGTTGATACTCAGCCTCAGCAACGAAACCATCCATTTCTTCTGGCCGGTCTGCTCGCCTCCAAGATGAGGATGGAAGGCGGACACTGGACCACCATGATGATGAATCTCCGGCAGATTGTTCGAGTTCGAGATGCAAAACACTCTCAGGTGAAGCGTCCATCATTTGACGGAGTGCAGACATGCTCAATTCGTAGAGGTTCACTTGGTTGGCAACATCCAATGCATCGTGCTCAATGGACATCAAGGCTTCAAGACCCGTCGTCGTTGTTTCACCTTGATGGAAGGCCATCACTGGATGTCCTAATCTGAATAAGAGCCAACCGTTGGATTGTGTCTCATTGGGGCGAATCAATACAGCTCCCGATTGCCCATGAGCGGCCAAATCACGGGCCATCATTCGAAGAACATCAACGCCTCCACGTCGTTGTTCAATGAGGTCGCCGTGTTGAATATCCATTGAGGCACGCCACCGTTGTACACCACATCCCCCAAACCCCCTCTTGAAGAGTGCGGAGAAAACCACTGAAACACATACTGTTTCAAGGACGACACCTTAGCCCCAGCATGGCCCTTCACCATGCGGGAGATTTGACATCCGCAGAGGAAGTTCTCCTCGCGGAGGGATTGGAACGTTTTGACACGGGAAAATACTGGCACGCTCACGAATCTTGGGAAGATTTGTGGAACGCCCTCAAGCGCCGCAACGCACCACTGGAAGAGATCCTTCTCGTTCAAGGACTCATTCAGACTGCTGCACTCTTACTTCATTACGAAAACAGAAAGGAACGCGGTGTCACCAATCAGTGGCTTAAATTGGAACCTAAATTAGCAGGCTGGACGGTTGCATGGGGCCTTGACATTGCCGCACATTGCTCCGTAATCCAAGAATTTGCACTTGATGTCGGCGCTTGGACAAAAATCCCAACACTTCATCAAATCCCACGAGCGTGAAGTTCAAGTGAATCGGCCCAGTCATCCCACCATGGGTGAATCCACGGGAGAACCTCCGGCAGGATTGATTCGTTTCATCAATACGCCGATTGCCCAGCCGTTTATCCAAGCTCGGAACGTGGGATTTGTGAGTGCGGTCGTAGCATCGCTCGTACTTGGAGGAATGACCGCTTTGCTCACAACATCCAATGCACTTGCATTCACCATCTCTGTCGTCAGTTTTGTGGCGAATGCTTCGTTTGTGATGAACCGTTACCTCGGCCATGCATCGACTCCGCTTGCAGTGAATCTCAATCATCCATTCATGGATGGGAGTTCATTCGGAACAGCAGAAGTGCAGGTTCAACTGTCCAACGGGAAATGGGTTGACACCGGCTCACACCGAACAAAATTAATTTCTGATGAACTCATTGGAGGATTCAACATCGTCCATGACACCATTGACTTCCCTGTAATAGGACACTTTTCAACCGCCAAAAAACGGACACCTTTGTTGACAAGGCACATGGCACTCATCAACCAGGCCATTGCACTACGGGACGCCGTGAACGACATTCCAGACCCTATCGCTGACGCCAGGGGGCGTGAAACAAAGGAAAGCGGGCTTTTGGAACGCTCATGGCTAGAAGAGGAGCAGGAAATTGAAGTTGAAAGCCCGTTGGTCTCCTTCTTCAAGCGTGAAGAATAGCCCTATTTCCACATTGGCGACCCTCTACCTTCAAAACCCGCCCGCTTGACCCAGTGGTCGTGTCAACCTCCGAATCTTGGATGGGTCGGGTCGAAAACCTTGCTCCGCATGAGCAAGACACACTTCTTGGGACATCCCTTTCTCGAAGGTTCTCAAAACTCCCTTTGTGGCTTAGCCATCCTGCGAACATCGGGGCATTTTACGGGCTTCTTGTTGCCCTAGCCCTTATTCTCCCCTATGCATTTGGTGGGAAAAACAACGACGTTTGGGCAGTTGAATGGATATTCCACACGGCTCTTTTGATCGTGGCGTGTGCACTCACAGGTTTTGTGTCAATTTTGCTCATCGCATTCTCAAAACGCCACCCTATGGCCCCGCCAAGATACATTCTTTACCCTATGCCGTTCATTGGATTGGCTCTTCTTTCAATAGACAGAACTGAACTTTTAGCCATTCCAAGCCTCCTTGTTTGGGCACTTTTACTTCTACCTGGGCCGGTGTATGTTCATCTTTCTTGGGCTCCACGATGGCGCCTGCTGTGCATGGTTGAAGACGGCAAGGATCCATTCCAAGGAATGGAGGTCAAGCAAGAATCTTCAGAGGCTGAGGAAATGGCCGGAGACGATACAGAACTGCTAGAAGTCGTTGACAATTTCGAATCCGAAGAGTGATTCAAATCAGCCCGAGTTTGGGGCCAACCGTTTCAAAACATGAGAGAACAGTATCCAAATCTTCCCTGGTAAGTCCAGCAGACATTTGAGTGCGAATGCGAGCCTTGTCACGAGCAACCATTGGGAAGACAATGGCTCCGGCCATGACGCCGAGTTTACCGAGTTCTTGCGTCATTGCTTTTGCAACGCTGGATTCACCGCACATTACTGGAATAATTGGTGTGACCGAGTCGCCTGTGTCAAACCCAAGGCCCTGCAATTCTTTGCGGAAGTAATCGGTGTTTTCCCAAAGGCGGGCGTGATGCTCAGGCTCGTCCATTAGAACTTCAATTGCGGCTTTTTGCGCAGCAGCGACACCAGGTGGTTGTGAACCAGAAAGAAGCCATGAACGGGAATGATTCAAGGCGTGA
>JABJFP010000194.1 GCA_018662715.1 Methanobacteriota archaeon
GAAGGTCGTGCATATCAAACACGAAAGGCACTGACTTAGCACGTTTTAGAGCAGTTCCAATTTTGAGGGTATCAGCATCGTGGCAATACACCAATCCGGGGGGCTCATGAAGGAGTGTATCGCGAACTTGGCGAGTGAATTTCTTCAAGCCAAGAAGCGTGGATATGCTTCCTCCGTAGGGGACCTTCCCCACGCGATATCTCATGATTCTGACGCCGTTAATGTTCTCGCTCAGTGGGTGAGATTCCGTTCGGTCAAATGCATGGACTGTGACCCTGTATCCTGCCTTGGCAAGCCAACTGGCGTGACGTAAAACTCTCGGGTCCGGAGCACATGGATTGGTCACTACCATCGCCACTCGGACCATGACTTTGCGAGACAGTCCACCGCCATGAGGTGTTCCCTCGATTCATGTGGTTCAAAGCAATGCATTATGAGCGGGACGCGCATGGATTTCATCATACACCCATAGGGTGAGGTGATTCCAATGGTTGACCAACTTCCAAACCTTGGCCGTGAAGATGAAATGTTGAAGGCAATGGGTCTCCAAAATATGGAAGATTTGTTTTCGGATATTCCCGATGATGTGAGGTTCAAAGGTCCCCTTCCGCTTCGCCCTCCGCAATCCGAAGAAGAGATTCTCAGCGATGCCCGCCGCCTTCTTGGAGCCAACATTTCTATGGGCAGTCGTACTTCCTTCTTGGGAGCTGGGTTGTACCGCAACTACATTCCAGCATCTGTATTTCAGCTTGTGACTCGTGGCGAATTTTTGACTGCCTACACTCCTTACCAGCCTGAAGTTAGCCAAGGTATGTTGCAAGCAATGTGGGAATTCCAGTCTCTTATCTCTGAGTTGGTCGGACTTCCAATCGCAAACCTATCACTCTACGACGGCTCCACTGCAGCCGCTGAGGCCCTGACCTGCGCAGTTCGTGTCCACAACAGAAAAGCAAGTCAACCCAATACTGTTTATGTTTCATCATTGACCTCGCCCGACAAAATGTCGGTTATGGAAAATTACTGCCAGGGTGCCGAGATCACCATCAAGACACTCGAACACAACGATGACGGAACACTCAATCTCGACTCCTTAAACGACGCTGCTGGCTCATGTGGCGTTTACCTTGAACAACCTAACCCGCTCGGCGTACTCGATGAAGGTCTAACCAAAACAAAAGAGATCGTAGGCGAACATACGGCGCTTATCGTTGGAGTCCAACCCGTTTCGCTCGGGATGGTTGAAGCACCCGGCCACTATGGAGCAGATATTGTCGTCGGCGAAGGCCAACCCCTTGGAAGCCCTGTGACTGCAGGGGGGCCACTGTACGGTATTTTCGCTTGTAGCAAACCCTACCTCCGTTTGATGCCTGGCCGAATTGTAGGCCGTTCTGTGGATGTTGACGGAAAAGAAGCGTATTGCCTCACCCTCTCAACCCGAGAACAACACATACGTCGCCACCGTGCAACCTCAAACATCTGTACCAATGAGACTCTCATTGCCTTAATGGGCGCCATGCACATGGCTTTACTTGGCCCCGATGGCTTGCATGACCTGGCTTATCGAAACGCTGCTGCCTGTCAGAAAGCAAAGGAAGTTCTTGTTGAAACACCAGGTGTAAAAATTGTTCACGATGCACCTCACTTCAATGAATTCGCAATTGAAATTGAAGGTTCAGCTGAAGCCTGTCTCGCCTATCTTGACGATAACGGAATTATTGGTGGATTTGACCTTGGGCGCTGGTATCCATCCATTACCAACCAAATTCTCATCACGACAACCGACCAAACCACACAGCAAGATATCGAAGCCTTATCGGCTCAATTATCAATGTGGACAAGCCATCAGGGGGTGAGTGCTTGAGTCACCTTTTCAATCATAATGGTGCTCCAAACACCGGTTACAGTCAACCTCCGAGCATTGAAACTGCTACCAAACCTTCCATTCCTGCTGGACTCGTTCGGCGACAACGAGCACGCTGGCCTCGCCTTTCTGAACCAGAGATGGTGCGTCATTACACATGGCTCTCAAAGAGGAATTTTGGAATTGATACTGGATTCTATCCGCTTGGCTCCTGCACAATGAAGCACAACCCACGTGTGAACGAAGTCATTGCACAACTCCCTGGCATCGCAGACATCCACCCTCATCAGCCGGAACACCATCTTCAAGGCCTCCTTTCGATCTATTACGAAATGCAACATATGCTGGAAGTCTGCGCTGGTATGGACCAAGTTACGCTTCAACCGGTTGCTGGTGCTCAAGGTGAATTCACAGCAGTTCGCTGCATCCAAGAGTACTTCCGCTTGAAAGGCGACACGAAAAGAACGAAGGTTATCGTTCCAGATTCAGCTCACGGTACCAATCCTGCAAGTGCAGCTATGGCCGGTTTTGAAATCGTGGAAATACCAAGCCGTGTGGATGGTCGCATCGACCTTGATGCCCTTCGTGCGGTGGCTGATGAAACCACAGCAGCAATGATGATTACGAATCCAAATACGCTGGGTCTGTTTGAAGCAGACATCTCTGAAGCGAGTAAAATCGTCCACGATGCTGGTGGGCAGATGTACTATGATGGAGCAAACTTCAACGCCATCCTTGGAATCACATCTCCCGGATTGATGGGCTTCGATGCTGTTCACTTCAACCTCCACAAAACCTTCTCACAGCCACACGGCGGTGGAGGGCCAGGCTCCGGTCCAATCGGAGTCAAAGCACATCTCGCTGAATTCCTACCGGGTCCGCTTGCTGACCGTCGCGCTCCAACTGCTGGAGAACAATCCACTGCTGTAGATGAATTCTGGTACCACTGGAGAGAGCCAGCC
>JABJFP010000195.1 GCA_018662715.1 Methanobacteriota archaeon
CCAGTTCCTCCGACGGCTGAATCAAAAAACGATGGAATGCCTCCTGCGCGCCCTGCAACGATGACACCTCGGTCGCATTGGAGCGGATAACGACGCATCTGAACGTTGCCGCCAAACCCTTCGCTACGGCTGACGGCTTCAGCCGCTGCTACCATGTCGAGTTCCGTCATTCCTTCCCCGCCAACGGCGTGGACTGCCTCAAACATTCTGAACTGGACGGCCGCTGCGGTTTCCATTTGTTCAAGTTCCCAAGCGGACTTAACTTCACGTTGGGCGTGAACAATTGAGGTGATATCTGGGGCATCGCCAAGTGATGAAAGGGCGCTAGCAAATCGTGCTGTGAATGTACCTGGAGCTTCCCCGAATTGGAGGCCAGGAGCACTGGTAACACCTCGCTCACGAAGGGTTTCAGCAAGCGATGAAAGGCGTGGGAATGGAACAACTTCGTGCGGTGTATTGTCGCCACCTGCTTCGAACTCTGCTCGCTTTAATGAACGACGAACGAAACTCACTGGACCGTTTCCACCAGCCTCCACACTCCCGCCCGACCCGGCTGCTGGGATGAAGAAAGAACCGTCCTGCCGACCACCTGAATAGTAATACAAATCCACAGGATGTTGGATAAGGGCTCCCGCAATTCCTGCCTCTCGCAGCAGGTTAGCAAGTCCAGTTTGCCGGTGTGCGAGTTCGGTAACAGGAACGCGCCAATCTTCCCCTTCGGGGCCAACCAAATCATCGGTTGTCCAAGTCGTCATACTCCAATGTGGACGGCGACCGTTCAAAACCCAATCGGAGGCAAAGAGTATCCAGAGAGTAAAGATTGAAAAAATAGAAGCCATTAGAAACCAACCATGGAGAATAAATGGATTAAGCCACTTATCATTGGCGGATTCATATTCGTGTTCGCATTTGCCACGGTCATTAATTCAAGTTCAAGCCAATCAGGAAATGATGGAGAAGGGGGTTTTGAAGAGGTATCTCGGGGTGAAAGCGGTCAATTTGAAACAGGCGACCCACCACGGCAGTGGATACACGTCTTCTTTAACAATATTCAACCAAACTGCACTTATGGTGATCCAATCGAATTTGAGTTCGTGAATTCCAGCGGCGTAAGCATGGTCCCTGAAGATTGGGTTTGTGAGGAATCAGAAGAAAAATTGTTGATGACCATTACACTCAATAGAACTCAGGAAACCTTTGACTATACCTCAAATCACGAAATGAGAGTTTACACCGCTGACATTTCGGCACGAGAAATCGACCAAATCCGGGAAAGCAGTTCAGTCAATGGAGGACTTGGTTGTTATGGGATGTGTTGTGGATTACTATTCCTTCTCTATGGAGGCGTGAAAGGTTTCAAGGAAATCAGACAACCTGCATTAACCACAACCAACCCTATGCTCTCAGAGAAAGAAAGTTCCAAGACGAGCAAAAAGGCCAAATCAAATTTCTACATGCCAGCCCCACCACCTAAAGCGGTCAAAGAAACGCCGGATAATGTAGGGGCAACAACAAGTGAAGCCCCTGTGCTCAAATCTTCCCCTGAGCCGGAACAATCATCAATCCCTTGGGAAAATATTGAGAACGTTAATGAGTGATTTCGTCCAATACAAACGCTTCGATTCCTGCGAGACGTTGCTCTGCAGTTGAACAGTATTCTTCAGAAAGGTCAACTCCAATGTATCGCCTGCCGTGCTGTTTTGCTGCAACACATGTTGAGCCCGAACCATTGAACGGATCGAGAACAACATCTCCAACAAAACTGTACATCTCAATACAGCGCTTTGGTAATTCAACGGGGAATGGAGCGGGATGATTGACCCGTGATGCCCGTTCGGTCGCAAACGACCAAATGGATTTCGTATGTTTGATGAAATCATCACGAGGAACGGTATCAATGCGTCCTTCTGCTCGTTCACTCTTTGTTCGCGGAAGTTTGTAATTTCCCTTGGAAAAGACAAGAAGGTATTCGTGAACATCGCGAAGGCAGGGGTTTGAGGCGGATTGGAACGAACCCCAAGCACACGATGAACCTGCACTTGCGGATTTATCCCAAATGATTTCACCCCGCATCAAAAAGCCAATTTCATGCATCATGATGTTGATGTGAGAGGAAAGTGGAATGTACGGTTTGCGACCCAAATTTGCGACATTGATGACCATTCTTCCTCCCGGCGTTAGGACACGATAACATTCTGCAAAAACATCGTGGAGAAGACCGAGGTATTCCTGTAGGGAAAGGTTCTCATCGTACTCTTTTGATGCATTGTATGGTGGCGATGTGACGACCAAATGAACACAATTATCGGGAAGAGGGAGTTCTCTTGAATCGCCACAAATTAGAGAATCAAGATGCTCCTCAGGGCACGTCTGTGCATCTCCGACCTCTCTCGAAGCGACCAAGCCTTCGTTCAGCCGGCTGTTGTAATACAACGAGGCATCGTGACCTTCACGCCTTGAAACCCCGAAGGACGAGGTTGCTGTACCAGCACGACGACGAGCACCGTCTAATGACGATGTATCTTCGGGCGGTTTTTCGGCCATATCGTGCAGTGTAATTGGTGCCTATATCACCTTTCGCGCCATTGAGTGGTTTGTGACGCGCGTCTTGCGACCTTATGGATTGTACCGTGGGACAAAATTTCATTCCAAAAATCGTTTCCGTTTTGTTTAAATCTAAAGTCACAGTCCGTAAATCATGTCAATTATTGAAGCATATAACGAGGCCTGGGACAATGGAGATGCTGAAGCACTTGCAAAAATCATCCATGACGAGTGTGTTTTCAACCCTCACGTTGGAGGTTTTACCATGAGCAAATCTGATATTTTGGGCTTTGTATCGGGCAACAGCACGCCAACCTCCGAACACAACCGCATCCTGTTTGAAAATGCTGAAGTTGGGGTTGCTCATTCAATCGTACACTTTGCAAACGACTCCGACTCTGAAGCCGTCTTGTCATTCATGCGTTTCAAAGACGGGCAAATCATCTCCATGGAAACCGGAGCTACTCCGCTTTCAGAGGATTACAAACTCATCGGCACGGACGAGTGATTCGTCGTTAACCTGTCTTCCAGTAAGCGCGAATTCCTGCAATCTCTTCCCTTCGCACGTGAATCATTTACCGGCGAAGTGACCCTACTGTTTGGAAAGGCAGCGTCAAGGTTTTTACCACGATTCAAAAGCGGGATTTATGAACGGCAGTGAAAAGGGGCTTCAGGCCCTCAGTCTCATCGCCATTGTCATACTCTCAATTGTGACTATTGACCTTCTTAACGAGCCCGAACAGGACCCCGAAATCGTCTATGTTGTCATTGATAACCGGATCACGATCGATGAGAATTTTACAACTGAAGAACTTGACCGAAGTGAGGTTGCAAGGGTTGCCACATTCAACATCAAGGTTTTTGGTGATACAAAAATGAGCAACGCTACGGTCGTTGCAGAATTGGTAGAACTCTTTCAGGACTACGACATGGTAGCCGTTCAAGAAATCAAGGACATTGATGAGGAAGTTCCGTATTTATTCCTCAATGAATTGAACGGTATTGCAGGCCAAGAAAATCTAACCAATCAATCACTTGAATGGGACATGGTGCTTTCAGAGCGTAGCGGCATGCAGGAAGATGACAAGAACTCTCAGGAACAATACGCATTCTATTACAAGCCAACGGTATTCACCTCCATGGACAACGGTTCCCTGTACGATGACAGCACCAACGATTCTTTCCAAAGAGAACCGTTCCTTGCGACCTTCATGCTTTTGGACACCAATGGAGAAGAAACAGGTACAGACATTGTATTTGTCAACATTCACACGAAACCAACGCTCGCAGTTGAGGAAATGAGCGCCCTTGGTGACGTGCTTTCATGGGCACAGACCAACTATTCTGTAGATGACGACTACGTCATTCTTGGAGATTTTAACGGTGATTGCTCCTATGCGTCTTACAGCGAATTGGTGGACCTTTCCATCTCGTCGGAGAATTACACATGGTTGATTCCAGATGATGCGGATACGACAGTAGGCAATTCCAGGTGTGCCTATGACCGAATCGTCACCTCCAGTCAATTGGATGGACGCTTGACTGGCCAGTGGGGCATTGATGAAACCGTGAGCAGCGGGGCCGTTTCAGACCACAAACCAGTTTGGTTTGACATAAAGCGAATCGATTCTTGAGATTGAGAATTACGTTCCCTCAATAGACGAGTTGGACATCTGCTGCAGTAGCCAGAGCAATTACGCCAGGTGGGCCGCTCCATTCGATTTGGTCGTCAGAGACGAACAACGCACCGTCTCCCTCACTGTGCCCAAGAACAGCCTTTACAGAAGCAAAGGAGCAGTAAAGTGTCGCTCCTGAACAAATGGCTTCCATGAAGTTCGTAACCATAGGAACGTCTGCTCCCATTTCCGCATTGAGTTCTTCAATGTAAGCGGGGTCAAGAAGTCGGGTTCCTGCAGCTGCAAAGAACACACTGACTTGATGGCCGTCTTGAATGGCTTGTGCGGCACATGCAAGTCCCACGATGGATTTTATCACGTCATTTTTGGGCTCGGATACAAAATTTACAAACACATTCTTGCTCATGGTGTTGTCAGCAAGATACGGAATATCAATGTATCCAATTCCGAATATAACGGGGGCGTGCCCCTCAGCAGGTTCAATGCTCAACCGTAGAGTTTCCATTCGGTTCCGGTCCACCAGTAGGTGTTACCGTCATCCATGGATCTCCATGTATATCCGCCTTCATCGGTCCATTGTCGCACCACTGCAGGTTCAGCAACGACGGGTTGTGCCGCCACCGGATGTGGAATGACTTCGACCGTCTGAATCGGTTGAACCGCTTGCACAGGCTGAGCCACGTATGCTTGGGTCGCAACTTGTTGGGCAGGTTGGGCCTGTTGTGCATACTGAGCACTGTAATCAACGGTTGCAGCCGGTTGCTGAGTTTGTTGGGTAGCGTAAGATGTGGCTGCGATAGGTTGGGAATTGTTGATGATACCAAGTTCGGAAAGGTCCTTTTGCGTCTCTTCGTCTGAGCCACGGGACCTCAAGAAGAGAACAGCTCCCAGTGCGCCAACAAGGCCGACAGCGATAAGTGAGATGATGGTGGTCAGGTTGCTGTCGTCGTCTTCTGAGGCGACGGTGTCCCCTGAGGTGTCTTCAACAACATCTTCGGGAGGCGTGAGAACAGCGTCAATCACATGGATGATTCCGTTTGAGGTCATCACATCAGCAAGGGTGATGTTAGCACCGTTGATTCCTGTCGTTAGCGAAAGAGTCGTATTGTCTCCGTTCACCATTTGCAGCATCATGCCTTCAGTAATGTTCGATACTTGAACCGAGCCTGCATGGACGTGGTAAAGAAGGATATCAGCCAGTGCTGCTTTCCCTTCGGGTGTGTCAAGTGTGGCAAGGTCAATGCCTGCATCTGCAAAGGCTTGGTCGGTCGGCGCAAAGAGCGTAAACGGTCCGTCACCTTGGAGGGTTTCCAGCAACTCTGCTTGGATGACCGCAGCCACGAGTGAGGTGTGGATGCCGGTGCATTGTGCAGTTCGTGGCAGGTCGTTTGGTGTGTCTGATGGAGACAATACCTTGTCGATAACATGGATGATTCCGTTGCTTGTGTTCACGTCTGCGATCGTCACATTTGCACCGTTCACCATAACGCCTGTTCCAACGGTGAAGGCAAGAGGTTGCCCGTTTACAGCGTCGGCGCTCATGCACTCGGTAACTGCCGAAGCCGGAACTGCACCAGGAACAACGTGGTAAAGCAGGATGTTAGTAAGGGCTGTCTTTCCTTCTGGAGTATCAAGCGATGCGAGGTCAATGCCTGCATCTGCGAACGCTTGGTCGGTCGGCGCAAAGAGCGTAAACGGTCCGTCACCTTGGAGGGTTTCCAGCAACTCTGCTTGGATGACCG
>JABJFP010000323.1 GCA_018662715.1 Methanobacteriota archaeon
ATGTATTAGGATTGTGTATAGTATATTGGATAATAACATGAAGAAGTACATATATGAGAGTCCTGATAAGGGAAAGACTGTTTATAGAAGAGAGTTTGGGTCGAATGAAAGAGAGTTATACAAAGAAGATTATACTTCTGACGGATATAATAGAGCAGAAGGTAAGGAAAGAGAAGGAATTAGAGTATTATCAGAAGCAGATGGAGGAGTTACAGAAGAAGATGTTCTTCGTGAGGAAAGAGATTGATGTGACTGCGATGATAATTGATATTATAGAGACCGAGAAGGTTGTTGATTTAAGAGAATACACATACAAGAGGCTTAATAATGAGAACGTGGATTGAGTTAGATCCTGCAGAGAGGCCGTGGAGGTATAATGGGTTGGGTCAGCGTGTGTGGCGAGACCGAGATTACTTGAAGTTATGGACTGATTCTGACCAGATGAGGTACGATTCAATGAAGAGTTATGAGGAATGGAAAGAGAAGTATGGTTATGAGTGGGAAACGAATGACGACCGGTGATCACGTGATGGTTGGTGTTACGAGTATTGGATTATTCGTGTGTTATAAGATGATGTTAACGAATCCAGTGTTCGCTACACTGCTGGTATGGTTCAATATGAGGATGTTTGAGAGATATTGCATGCGGCGAAGAAACGGTTAATATGTAAAATGAGAGATTTACATATTCTATAATAAATCGTCGTTTATCAATTCAAAACTTAAGCTTTTCCTTACAGTATCACCAAGATTACATGCACGATGTGGTTTCTCTACATTGTAGAACCAAACCTCGCCAGGTGCGAAATGTAATTCATGCTCTACACCATCATCATCAGTAATGTAATGTTTACATTCATCATTAGTTTCAAGCATTAAATGACATCTTAATCCATGTCGAGTTGTGGCATGCCAGTCTCTATGTGTATTACATTGCCAACCAGGTTTTGCTTCTACGTAACGTGGTCGACTGTATCCTTCAAGGAAGCTTTCAAACGTGGATTTCGTGATACTATCACTTAACGATTTTGCCCAATTTTGCCAAGGGATATTCTCTTGATATATAGTCAATTGTTTCTGTGTGTAATTATTACGTAAATGAAAACCGAGATCTTCAAGTTCTTGAAGTGCTTCTTTCATCTTTGCCTGTCTCTCAGTCTCTCTTACTGTATTGTCATGAGCACTAAACCAAGGACGAGTTTGTTCACCACTGATCGAATAATTCTCTGGAACATAGTTTTCTAATTCAGAAAGAATCATATCAACAGGAATATCATCACACAATTTCTTATACAAAGGTAATTCTTTTGTAATACTGACATGTTTAGAGAAATCTAGTGATTCATATATTTTAAGTGGCATTTCAGATCTCCGTTTATTTACTTATTTATAAGGTATCAGCAAACCAAACTTATCAAGTCTCTCATATACTTCTTCCCATGGATGTCTTATACAAAACTTAAGCATCAAAGAGTCTTCTTTTCTTGCTTCTACATGATGAAATAGTTCTCCATTATGAAATAACAGACATTCATAAGACACTGGTACGTCTTCAACATGCATCACTGGTGATGGTCCGTCCATGAGATTAATCATAATACTCGTCATATAGTCCTCATCTACGTGATACTCAAGATCATGTCCTTTAAACATGTATGCGAAACGCGGAAAGTTATTCATACCACGTATGTTTAAATCTATCTCAACATCTTTTACTAAATCTTCGATACCAAAAACTTTCCACCACGACAACATTGGTTTTTTAAATCGATACCATTTACCATCGTAACAACGTTCCCAAAAAAGATTTCTGTATTTTTCCTTGTCTATTTGATAGTCTATGTGATAACAGTTCATATGTTTACTTTAAATCTTAAGAGTAATCCCATCTTATTTTTCCACTTTTTTTCATCGCCATAAGCACTTGCATGCACCTGAATAGCATCAAAAATAAGTATGTTACCCGGTTTCCAATCTAGAAAAGATTCAGCAGTGAATCCTTCTAGTCTTTCTTGATTTATATGGTTAAAATACAAGAGATGATATAATGAATTAAACGGCACACTGTTAAGTTTTTTATCAATCTTTTGGCTGTTACCGTCATAAAACTGTAAATTTGAATAGTCATCATACACATGATATAGAGACTCTTTATACGATGTAGGCCCATCTTTATTGAATGCACAACCATAGTCTACCAATCTTTGATCAAAAAATATAACTTTTCCACCATCATCACAACCACCTATCCATAGAGGTATCAGAACATTCTTATATAAAGTAGTGCCATCATCTTTTTCTTCTCTTTGATTAAAACTATCAAGGTGAATACCGTATGGTGTAGTGCATATAAAAAAATTGCCACCATATAACGTCGCATTAAGTGGAATTTTATGTTTTATTAATTTATAAGCAGTTTTTACACAATCACCAGAAATAAAAATATTTCCAAGAGAATTCTTTCTTACGCTGTTGTTACTAAAAGCTAGTTTCCATATATCTTCTATTTCATCACTTGTTAATATATTTTCGAAAGCTTGAGCTTTTGATAAGTTATTAAGTATAGTTTTTTCATGTAATATCATTTTAATACAGGTTCCTCTGATTTAAACAATAATGCAATTTCATCTATGTCTTTTTCAAATGACACTTGAAGATTAAGTCTGACATTATGATTATTTATCACTCGATGTTTTAACTGTGTATTGATAAGAGCTGGAAAATCAACTCTATCGTTTTCAATCTCGCAACAAGCATAATTATTCTCAGGCATTAGAGGATAGATCATAACAGCATTACGACCTTTTTTATCTGTGTGCCAGTCTTGAGTTGTGTTTGGTTTCATCATCATAAGAAGAGCTTGACGACCGTATAATGTATAATTAATTCTTACGAAATGTAAAGGACTTATCTTACCAGACTTACTAGATCTATGAATTATCCAAGGAACTGCTGCTCCACGAGAGATATCAATAAGTTCTTTTTTCTGTTCTGGTAATAAAAAATCAGGCAGCCGGTGAAATGTTGACGGCATATCTTATTAACTTTCTTACAATATTTTCATCTGCATAGGCTCTTCGATGAGACATTGTCATATTATTCCACACAACGAGATCACCCGTTGACCATTTATGCTCATAGATATATTCATCTTTGAATACATCTTCAGGATTAAT
>JABJFP010000196.1 GCA_018662715.1 Methanobacteriota archaeon
CGTCATCAATTGAAAGCGCTCCAGGAAACGCTCCTTGCCTATGAGCACACGTTACTGAGCAAAAAAGGAACCAGCCAGTGGATGGCGCAAAATCTGAGTCTGTCTGAATCTGTGCGCCGTCTGTGCGCATATTCTCGCGATTTCGGAGAAATACTCCTCAATATGAAGATTTCAACCGAAATGATGCGGGTTCGTGGAGTGGTGTTGTAAAATACAGTTAGTTTATATTATACACCTATGTGTTGGCGAATTCACCGCTGATTGATATAGGGCGGAGTGCAACTATAACATGAGAAACAACTCAGAAGCTGAGCACCATGGACAAAGAATTGGAAACCTACGTAGAATTGACGATGACGAGCCAAAAATACCGAAGCGGTATCTTTGGTTCAATGCTAGACCGCCTTGCAACAGCCATTGCATTTTATCGCAGTGGCGTTGACAGTCGTGGAGTATACCACGCACGAAAGGGGGCGTACTGAATGGACGACTATCTCGAATCATACGTTGATCAGGCCATGAGTGCCCAGGTACTTCGAAACGGTATTTTCCGTTCTTCACCACTTTCCTGGGTCAAGGGTCTTTTCTCCAAGAGATAAGGATAGGTTTTACAAGAACCGGCAGATTGTTTCCATCGATGAGATGGCGATGGTTCCCCCACCTCTCGGGCCTCATAACCCCAGTTTCATCACTTGTTGGGCTTTGGCTTGGAGGCTGGTGGATGGGTTTGACGCTCATCCTACTGTTAGCCATATATCCATTGCTGGATACACTTCTTGGATTTGATGAGCATACCGACCCGCTTCAAGAAGGGTTACCTTACAACATCATCCTTCACCTTCATGGAGTCCTCGTTCCGTTGACGGTTTGCGTACTTTTATGGCGTATCTCTGTTGATGGTTTGACATCATTTACTGCCCTTGGAATCCTTTCAGTGGGCCTCAGCAGTGGTGCATCGGGAATCGTTTCTGCACACGAGCTTGGACACCGTAAACCCCGTTCTGGAAGTTGGTGGCTGGCTCGACTCAGTTTGTTTTCTGTTCTTTATTTACACTTCACAACCGAACACAACCATACCCATCACAAACATTGGGCAAAGAAGATCGACCCCACTTCGTCTCCGCTCGGAAGAAGTGTATACCGGCATTTCATTACCACCATCCCGCTTCAAGTCCGAGGTGCTTATCGTGCACGACCAGTAGATACACGACGGTCATTGATGCTTGAATTCGTATTCCTTTTCGCACTCTATGCCGTCAATCCTGAAGTGTTGGTAGCCTTCGTTGGTCAAGCCTTCATCGCTGTGTTTCTTCTTGAATTTGTGAATTTCCTTCAACATCATGGGTTGTCACGCGAAGACGGGGAGCGCGCTGGTGCGCAACATGCCTGGGAAAGCCGTCACCGTTTGTCCCGTTGGACGTTGCTTGAATTACCGCTACACCCGGCTCACCACATGAAGTCCAGTACCCCATATCATCATCTCAAAACTCATGATGATGCCCCCCAACTTCCCCACGGATACTATGTTATGTTCTTACTGGCGTTGGTCCCGCCGTTGTTTAATCGGTCCCTTAGAAACCGTGTTTGACATCATTTTTACCGGGGCTAACAAAAAATATTGCCCGAACCGATTATCAACAGTTGGCCCTTGAACCAAGTTGAGGGGGAGCAATGCGAGACAACTGGCCACCTTCAAAAGTCGCTTTATCGCCCGGAAAGCGCGTCTTGTTCCTTACCAAGGACCTCGAACTCATCAAACAACAACTCTACCAAGGGTTGAACCTTAAGATGGAAGATTTGAAGATTGAAGATCTCCTTGACGACATCAATACCGATGTTATGACTCCTGCATGGGTTTGTTTTGACCACGATCCCGCTGAAATTGCAAAGAATGCTTACGCAGGACTGATGCACAATGGGCTCCGTGTGTTTCGGGAAAACGCATTGAAGGACGGAGGTTTTGAAGTCATCGTTTCGGGCCAGCGCAAAGGTACGGGTTCAAGCCGAGAAACAGCCGCTCAGTGCGAGCGATGGGCTGGAATCAATATTGTCATCGCTGCCTCATTTGCGCCAATTCACGAGCGTAACAACATCAACCTCGGTCAACTCATGGCGGGACACGATGTATTGAAGCGATTGCAAGAAGGAGAGGAAATCTCACTTGAAGAATTCACTGGAGCATACGACCCCGTCACCCAACTCATCATTGAGAGAGGTGGATTGTTTCCGTTTGCAAAGGCACTTCAAGCAAATGAACTGGAACTCGCCCCGCTTAACACTCCATCCAAACCCATGACAATGGCAGAGCACATCATCAGCCGAAACTTGGTAGGGCAGCCTGAAGGGCAGTGTGTTAAACCTGGCGACCCGGTCATTGCTCAAGTTCAGGGAGGGTATTCTCACGAATTCACAACGGCTCAAGTTCACACGTTCCTTCAAGAAGAATACGGGATGGATTACTCGCTTCCGAACCCGAGCAAATTTGCAGTCTTTGAAGACCATCTTCTCTACGCACACCACAATCCAAAGTTCGTCCCGTTCATGCACAAGGTGCAAACCTTGCGCGACCTGCAGGTGGCCTTCCAACAACATGCTGGAGTCAGAGATTATTCTGCAATAGACGGTGTTTCCCCGGGGATTTGTCACCAAGTTGCACGAGAGGAGTTTATTGAAGTTGGAGATTTCATCCAA
>JABJFP010000197.1 GCA_018662715.1 Methanobacteriota archaeon
GGGACTGAAGAAGATGCATTCTATGCAGGCGACATACCAAATGCTCCTGAACTTAATATGGGCAAGCGGATTGATTTGGACGACCTCATGAAATCCAAAGGTGACGAATTCACCGGAAGTTTTGGAAAAGAAGAATTTGACGAATTCCGTGAGAAAATGACCGATGATTTCTATCAAGAGTCTGACAACGCTATACGTCAAGGTGACCATCAAGCAGAGATCCGAACCTCAAATCGAGTGTTTGGAGGTGCTGAATCAGATGTAGACGATGCCAAGCGACGTATTGCCGAAGAAACGGGAATGGCAAACCCCGCTGAAGTTGAGGAAGTTCTTGAAGAAGAATACGAAGACGAAGGCGATGACAATTATTCCATTGACGAAAACGGTGTTGAATGGTTTGAGGATGAAGATGGCTACTGGTGGTATCGTGAAGAAGGCCAGACCGACTGGCAACCCTACGACGAAGAGTGAACGGGCCAGAAGCCCAGTTCTGTCACATTGAATTTGATGGTTCCATAATTCGCACCGAGTTCAACCATTGCTTGATTTCTAGAGTGTTCGCTTGACATTGCAACGATGATATTCGGTCTCGTCACCGTAGATTCAAGAAGTTCTTCGAGAACCTCATAACCGCTGAATGGGGGTATGAAATGGTCAAGAAGCAGCACGTCGGGGTTGAAGGATTCAATGTGTTCAAGAGCATCACTCGAATCCCAACGTTGTTGAAATGTCACATCGCTCAAATCAATGCCTGCTGAAACAAACATCGCTTCCATGTCATAGATGTCTTCAAACGCGAGAACTCGCATAAGGTTCCCTCATTCTGGAATTGGCTGTTGCTCCCACCACGGTGGAGCAAAGAACCACCGTTCATCGTCCACCGGCCGGTCAATCAATGGCAGACTGAGGGTTGAAGAAGAATCAAAGTTTACATTTAGCCCAACAGTTGCACACGGGCTAGGAAGGTAGTCTTCTCCGCTCTCGGTAAGGACGATTTCAAGTTGGGAGCCCGCAGTTAACGTGACATCCATCGGATTGAATTCCATGAGCATCGTGTAGGTTTGAAACGGTAGAGCAGTTTTCGCTTCGTAGCCTCCGTCTCGGTAGCGTACATCCATGGTTGCATGGCCAAGGCGAAGTCCGTCTCCGTACATGGTTGCAAAGATTTGACCACCTTGACACGCTAGTGTATCAACAGAGAGATGGAGTGTAGGCATTCCAGAGATGTGAATCGCTTCTTCAAAAGGCTGGAGTTGGAACGAACGCTGGTTGTTTGCATTGACAGTGCCCCCTGATCCTTCTGCTGTGTCCAGAGTTACAGGCCACCACGTCATGTCTTCTGGCGGCCAAGTTTCCTCAACGTGCCATTTTCCATTATTTGTTTGGATTTGCACCATCGGTTCAGGTTCCTCTCCGATATCCTTGAGGTAGTAGTTGAACCAAGCAAAGAGTTCGACAGCCCAATCCATTCTGCTCATGTTGGGATATGCTTCTCGCCCGTATCCTGACGACAATTCGCTGTGTCGGTCTGGCTGGTCGGGGTAATTATGTGCCCACTGGCCCGAAATTGCTCGGGCATTGATTCCTGCATCCCGAAGCAGCTGATATGTGGGGAAGGCGTGGTACGGGTCAACGTTCCAATCCTGAAGCCCCCACACCAAATACACACTTCCTCGGTAGTTCTCAAGAACATCTGGAAGGTGACGTCGTTCGTCCCAGTAATCGTTCCATTCAGCACCCCCAAATTCTGCTCCGGCCCATGTGGAGAACGGGTTTAGTGGACCGATGAGGTCGTCGCTGCACATTCGCATATCATCGGTTGTACCGTCAGTTGTTGCACCTTCGTAGAGAGCGTCGTAGAGCATGGCTCTGGATTCTGAGGAGCCGTTACGATAGAACATTTCTTGCACCCCGATTGAACCGGAAATAGGTACGATTGTCTTCAGATGTTCCGACGGTTGTTGTGCAGCCTCCCAGTTCGTTGTTCCAGCATATGATTTACCCATCAGGCCAACATTCCCATTGGACCATTCCTGTTCACCAAGCCAGTCGACAACGGCCTGTATTCCGGTTTGTTCACCCAAGCCTTTCACATCTTGGCAGTGAGTTGATTGTCCTGTTCCAAACGTTGAGGCCTGAGCCAGGGCGTATCCGTGAGGCACGAAGGTATCGTAAACCCATTTTCCAACACCGCCGTCTGGCACGGTGTTAGGTGAGGAGTCATCGCCTGCTACGCCTTCTCCACCAAAGTCATAGTACGGATGAATGGTCATGATGACGGGAATTTTCTCACCTTCTGGGACGTCAGGAAGCCATAGAGCGACATGCATCAAAGCGTCCCCTGGAAATCCAACGTCTTGTTCACTTGCAGGGAGGTCAACCTCGACGAAATGTTCCTCATAAGGTAGGATCTCATAGGTTCCATTCACCGGGAGTTGGGCACGCAGTGTGTCCATTGGTAGGTCCATTGTGTGACGAAGTTCAAGAGGAGTCTCCCACCATTCACCAGAAAACGCCCCGCTTTCTTTGGCCGATTGAGTAAGGTTTGTACCAAGGGTCATGGCGAGCATAAGAAAAACGATGGAGATGGCTATTGTTGCTCCTGCTGAGAGGTTCAACTGTCGCCTTCCTTTCCCCTCAACCGGCTCAAATGGAGCATCCTCAGGTGCCGTAGTTTCAACGAGGTCAGCATCGAGCGCCAAACTCGTACTGATGACCTCCATTACGGCGCTCATGTTAGGACGAATGAGTTCAGTCTCAAGAGGCTGACGCTTCGGAGTTTTCACACTGCAGGGTCAGCATCAACACTTGGAAGCGCCCGTAGGAGTGCCATGGTATGAAGGAGAATCCCCATGGCGATAACGGCGTGAATCAACGAAACCCAATGCATCTTAGCAAACATCTCTCCCATTCCGTATTGGAGAACCCACACGAAGAGCAAGCCAAATGACATGCCCTTGACCTTTGAACTATCAGTCTTCGACATAATGACGAGCACCACCAAAGCGAGGCAGGCTAACAAGCCGATTTGAGCGGTCCATGCATGGCTGGGTGCAGTATTGTAATCGTACATTGATGACAAACCGGTTGATGCTTGACTAAGAGTTGTTATAATGACGAGGATGACCATCCATCTAGCGTATTTGAGCATGTTTTGATTGGTTACGGATTCTTCCATGCTGTGAAATACAACTCCTACTTTTTCTGTGTAGCGGTCTTTTCCCCCGCCACCCGCACGATTCATGGGGGAGATGCTCCTGCGACAACCATGACTCGCCCGATGGTGATACGGTCTCTCCTTATGGTGAGCTTGTTTCTAACCGTCTTGCTCCCTTCAACCATAGGCGCGCAACAAACTCAACCGCTGTGGCGCAGTAACGGCCTTGACCCAACACAATGGGAAGACCGCCCTGATACAGAAGACTCACCGATGATGGATTCGTACAAAGGAAACGCCATCATCAAAGTTCAAGTGACCTATCAGGAAGGACATCTTTCGGGGCAAACTGAAGGAACCATTATCATTGAACTGTTTGAAGAGTGGGCTCCTGTTACAACGGAAAATATGATTTCTCACGTGGAGTCGGGATTGTACGATGGTATCTTTTTCCACCGAGTCATCAATGATTTCGTAACTCAATCGGGCGACCCTACATGCAAAGCCCTCGGCGCTTATCCTGCTACAAACCCATCCTGTGGGAGCGGGGGTACAGGCGAGACCATTCCCCTTGAACTCAACAACAACCTTTCTCACGTAGATGGTGCCCTTGGAATGGCTCGTGGCCAAGAACCAGATTCAGCAGACGCACAGTGGTACATCGCTGAAACAGAGGCCCACAATTTAGACCCGGAAAATCGAGATGACGAAGGCTATGCTACCTTCGGGATTGTCAGGGACGGAATGACACACATCCGAGCAATTGCTGAGACTCCAACGTCAGATGAACCCACAGGAACCGATGTTGACAATCCGTTTGCCTCTGCTGGAAGACCCATTTATCAAGCAAAAATCAACTCGATGCAAATGATTGGTGTTGCAGACCCAGACGGCACAATTCAGAACCCTCCTGCGGATGAAGTTGAGAGCAATTCCATTGTTGAAACAGCCGTCAAGATTCTCACCATCCCGCTTGTGTTACTGCTATTGGCATCTATTCCTCTTTTCGTCTACCGTGGGCGCACTGAAAAGCCATTGAATATGTATAATGATGCAATAATTCTTGATGCTGAACTTGTTGATGACGGGCCGTGATCTTATGGATTTCTCAAATCGGTTCGCTGTAGGTCTGGTACTCTGCCTGCTCCTGTCGGGGTGTATCTCTTCGGAACCAGTTTTAGAGCAACGTGAGAATGCGATGGATGAACCACC
>JABJFP010000198.1 GCA_018662715.1 Methanobacteriota archaeon
AAGAGTGTGCAGCATGTAATTGAACCATCTGCCTCTCGTATTTGACTCATGTCGAGAATGATTGGCTCTAAACCTAATTCTTGAACTTCTTTCAGAACAGTAGGATACCCTTCAGCCACCAGGACCTTTCCGTTTTCAAGTCCAATAGTATTGCAGCCATAGGCTTCTTCTTCAGGTACGAAGATGACTCGGCTTCCTTCAGGGAGTTCACCAAAATCATCAGCAGTGAGAAATCCTTCAGCAGTGAGGATAACCTGGTCCGTCGGAGTTGAGGAGATCGAGGTGAGATGAAGGGCTTTTTCAGTAGGGATATCAATAATTCTTAGTTCGTGGCCAAGATGAGTGAGTAGATTTCTGAGTGTTTCAATTCCAGCATCATTTGTTCGCTTTGAGCGTGCAACGAAGAAGATATTGCCCAATCGAAGGAGATCGCCTCCGTCCATTCGAGCCTCACCAAACATGCCGCAGACCTGAAATCCGTTGAGTTGTCGAGAAAGGAAATCTGCAATAGGGGGCTGTTCAGCAACTCTTGACGGATGCCCCGGTAGTGGCAGAAGCACATGACCATCTACGACAATTGCTTGGTCTTCGACAAAAATACAATCAGGATGGTTTTCATCAGCAGGCAGGATTGTAACTTCTAATCCACAGTCAAGCAATGCTTGAGCATAAGCCGCATGTTGGCTTTTAGCGAGGGCAATATCCGTTGGCCCGGAGCCAAAATAGTTGGCAAGGGCTTTGGAAAAGGACTCCGGAACAGCGCGCATCAGGGCACGTTTCTTTTGGTCCGTACGGACTGTAGCCATGTTCAATCGGCTCCCCTTCGTCATTTAACTCTTGGCGATGAATAAATTTGCTCATTCCACCGTTGTATTCAAACCCGCCAAGCGTATGGCCCGAACCATGCGAATGACAATGCAAGCAATGCTGCTGGTCTCTATCATGCTCCTTTCAACTTTGTCGGGTTGTTTCGGAGAAAGCAAATCAACCCCTGTTACCGAGGGTGACCTAATCGTCTCAGATGGAGAAACTCTTCAAGGTGGTTCATGGCAAACGATTCAACTTGAGGCAACAAACGACATATCCGTCTTTATGCCCTACTTCATTCAAGATCCTGGCTCAATGAGGGCTCAAAACGGAACAGTACTGAACATTTCCGCTGGCGAAATAGTCGAGGTGACCATCCTCCTCCCACCACGAAATCCCGATGTTGTGTTCCTTCTTGGCGACTATGGTCGAACGAACTGGCCAATCCGGGAGGCAGATGAGTCTTGGATGACATGGCTTGAATCAGGTCAAACCGGTGGAGCAGTTCAAGTCGTTCCAAACGAAGACGCTGGAGGCGAATGGCCTTGGGTTATTTCCAGCGATGATGATGGCGGAGAAGTTTCGATTAAACAACTTCTCACAGAGCGCCCAATGCGCTCAGACCTAACTGAACAAAACGGTGTCGGTGCAAGCGACGGTTGGCTAAATGGTCGAGACGTTTACGAATGGGTTGATTTCATCACCGACGAAACCGCTGATCCGCTCGATTTAGCCGATGGGGCTGTTGGGTTTTTGGATAGATGGATCGGGAATGGAAATCCCGGTTATGAAGACGCAATCACTTATTTTGAGGGCGTTATGGTTGGATACGGCCTCGATGTTGAAGTCCACCGATTCCAGTCAGGCACTCTGTGGGCCGTCAATATATGCGCTTACAAGACAGGTACAGTCTATCCGGATGAATGGTTAGTATTCGGAGCGCACTTCGATATTGCCCCATATGCCACCCCTCCAACTGCCATAATTCCTGGAACGGAACAACAAGGGTACGGCACTCGTACAGGAGCCTATGACAATGCAGCAGGTTCCTCGATGGTTCTCTCTACTGCCAAAGTACTCGCTGATTTTGATGCACGCAGAACAATGGTATTCTGCTTATGGTCTTCCGAAGAAGAGGGCTTGTGGGGTTCATCTGCATTTGCGAACGATCTCCCTGCTGGCGTAACAGTTAGTAATTATCTCAACCTTGACATGGCTGGAATAAACTATCCTGGCGATTACGCTCTTTCTGTTTATCTTGGTCCTGATGGAACAGGCGATGTTATCGATCAACCAGGCATGTATCATTTAGCAGAATGGATTGGAGCCGATGCTTTCGATTTAGGTTATCAAATCGAACGCGGACGTGCAGAATGGGCAGCTTCTGGAGAGAATCCACTCTGGCAAAATAACTATGAAGATACGGTTGCAATTTACGAAAGTCCAACCGCAAGAAGTGATCACGATTCATTCCAACAAATAGGTGTAGCAACACTCGGATGGAACGGTGTAGTCGATGGATACCCATGTTACCACAAAACATGCGATAAATTATCTGAAATGGAAGAATATATGACTACAGATAACGCAACCGGAGAGGCAAACCTCGTCCACTCATGGGACATAGTCACATGGTGGGC
>JABJFP010000199.1 GCA_018662715.1 Methanobacteriota archaeon
AGCGGCGAGACCCAAAACAACCCCCTCAACTTCGGTTTCTTCTACGAGTTCTCTCAAGACTGCTTGCTCGGGGCTTTCACCTGTTTCAACATGGCCTTTGGGAAGTCCCCAACACCCTAAGTACCGGCCTCTCGCCTCCTGAACCAGCAAAATTTTATTGTCATGGACAACTCTTGCAGCGACTCCTAAGTCACACATTAGCCGTCCCATACTGCCAAGTTTCAGCACTCAGTATATCAAGAGCCGTTTAGCCCCTTGGGCGGATATGAACAGGGGTTTATATGTAAAAATGGAGATTTTTGTAACATGCTCGGAACAAGCGGACAACCACTAGATACACTACCAGAGGCAGACGCAATCTTGCCCACAGAACACGGCGAATTCAGAATTCGCGCCTTCAAAGATCCCAGCGACGGAAAAGAACATTCAATCCTCTACGTGGGTGACATCTCGAAAGGCACTCCGCTGGTGCGCATGCACTCCGAATGTTTGACCGGGGATGCTTTTGGGTCGCTACGATGCGATTGCGGCCCCCAACTTCAAGCATCGATGAAGGCGGTACAGGAATCGGGAAGTGGCGCAATCGTTTACCTGCGCCAGGAAGGAAGAGGAATCGGACTCCACGCAAAAATGCAAGCATACGCTCTGCAAGATGTCGGTTATGATACCCTCGACGCAAATCTAGCGCTCGGCCTTCCAGCTGATGGTCGCAATTACGATTTCGCTGCTGAGATGCTCTACTCTATGGGAGTTACGTCGGTAGAACTGATCACAAACAACCCCGACAAGAAAGCCCAATTGATGGACAACGGCATTGAAGTCAAGTCACGAGTACCAATCATTGTAGGGCACTGCGCACAGAATCGTTCATACCTACTCACCAAGGCGGCTCGAATGGGTCACATCCTACCGGTCTGAGGAATTCTCATGAAAATAAATCTCGTTGGTCAAGCAGCACCCCAATTCAAACTCGAAACTGACACTGGAGAATTCTTTGATAGCGCCTCCCTTGATGGGACATGGCGTGTTGTCTTTTTCTACTCAAGACATAACTCGCCCACCTGCAAAAGAGGATGCCTCACGTTCAAACAACAGCATGACCTGTTCCAGTCCGCCGGATGTTCTATCGTTGGCATTGGCCCAGGCACCGTAGAAGAACAGGCATCGTTCAAACTTGAACTTGGAGATTTGCCCTTCCCGTTACTCGCAGACCCTGAACGAATTGTGGGCACGATGTACAACGTACCCATGCACCTCGGTCAATTCCCAGCCAAGTCATCGTTCCTCATCGGGCCTGACAATACCATCCATTATGTCTACGATTGGCTTTTCAGGCCCCGTCGCCACGTTGCAAAGATCCTTGGAGACATCTCGAAGGTTAGTGGAGGGGACTGAAATGTGGGAAGAACTCCTCCTCGAAGCAGGACTCAATGAACGTGAAGTCCGCTCAATACTCATTCTCGGCTCCCGCCCCAGGATGAAAGCCTCCGAACTTGCTAAGGAACTTAACACAACACGATTAGACGCATACAACAGCCTGTCACGACTACAAGAAATGGGCATTGTCACAGCTACTGCTGACCGCCCAATGCTTTTCTCAAGCCTCCGCGTCAACGAGGCCATGGAACACATCATTCAATCACGAAAGCAACAACTTGACCGATTAGTGGGTGGTTTTGAAGACCTATCTCAAGGAATTACTGAAACTGATGCATCGTACGAGAAACAACGACGGGACATTGACGACCCGCGTTTCGCTGTGCTCAAAGAACGAACTCACATTTACAACCGACTCCAAAAGATGGCTAACGAATCTGAAGAACGATTGATTCTCCTTCTTGGTCAGTTTGGTATCCTCCATCTGTGCCGAAACCCCGACGCCTTGGAGGCAGTAAACACTGCAGCTGTTCGTGGTGTCGTTGTTCAAATCATTACACATCTCGACGGGCGCACCCTACGATTCTTTGACCAGTTGAACTCCAGTATCGATGTACGCCACTCTGATGAGTTGGATTCCCTCGGTTTCGTACAAGATCAGTCGGAAGTCATTCAATACTTGAACATTGAAGACAATCCAGTAGGACGTGGAAAAGAAGACGCAGCACTCATCATTGAGTCGTCACCGTTCTCACAAGCACACCTCCACCTTATCGATGCAATATGGGAGGCCGCTGTCCCTCTAGAAACCGCTCGTGCACGATTTACTGAGAACCAGATTAACGATCCTCTGCGCTTGACTATCGGTGAAGGTTCCTTCCTGAAAAACGTCTCTGTTGCTCTCGGATTTGATGGAGAATTCCCGGAAGAGGATACTCCATTTGACCCTGATGCCTTCTTTGCTGCTGGACAGGAAGTCAACGAAGCGCGAAAGCGACTCACAGAAGGAAAACTCTCCAACCTCAAAGTGTTGGGAATTGACTTGGGCCGAATGCTCCGTCAGATTGGAAACCGTGTTGGGCGTGAAATCGCCTTTTCTCTCCGCTCGATAGAAAATGATATTGAATTCCTTGATGAAATGATGGATTGGTGGGAGCATGCAGGATTGGGTATGCTCGAATACGACGTCGACCCTCAGTTCCATGTCATTGTCGGGCTCAATCATCCGCCAGTGTCTGACCCAGATGCACTCCCGATGTGGGAGATGGACGATGGAATCATCGAAGGAGCCCTCTCTACCCGGTTCACCAAGGACGCTAATGTTGTGATCCAACGTACGGAAGGAAATGGAACACCAGACAACCTCTGGCACTACCTCATTCATCGTCATGAATTAAAAGCCGTTGAATTGCTTGACTAAACAAG
>JABJFP010000324.1 GCA_018662715.1 Methanobacteriota archaeon
TGTATGAAGAAGAGTTTCAACGTGCGGCGGACGAGGATCAAGGTCGGACTCCTTTGAAACTGCAGCCTAGTTTGAGTTACTTGAGGGTATAATGGCATACGCTAGTGGCAAAAATGCTTGGGGTATATCTGATCGGTCAGGTCGCCGTTACCGTCTTCGTGAGATGAAGGTGGAGTGGACGGGGGCTAAAGTTGGTCCGGATGAGTTTGAGACCAAGCATCCCCAGCTATATCCACCTAAAGCATATCCAGACCCACAAGCGTTGCGTAATCCTCGCCCGGAGACGGGTCTAGCCGAGCAGCGGGCGATACAGACTGGCTGGAATCCCGTGGGTTTCGCTGCTATTCCAGGTATTAGTCCTCCCAACAACTTGGTTGCTCAAGGTTCAGTTGGAACAATAACGGTGGTGACGACATGAGTTTTACCTATGCAGAGCTTAAACAAGCTATTCAAGATTATACAGAGAATGACGAGACATCCTTTGTAAACAATATTCCTTTGTTTATCCGGCAGGCGGAGGAAAATATATTAAAAAACGTGCAGTTGAGTTTGTTTCGTAAAAACTCGACTGCTTTTACAACAGCTGGAAATCCTTATTTAGCTGTACCTTCAGATTTTTTGGCCCCGTTCTCACTTAGCTTACGCACGGGGACCAACAACCGCGATAAGTTTTTTGTTGAGTTTAAAGATCCTAGTTTTCTTCAGACGTATACCCCTGATGAGAGCATCGTAGGAGAGCCCCGCTATTATGGAACATTTGACGTTGATAATTTTCTTCTAGCTCCGACTCCAAACGCGCCAGACGGCCCGGGAACAAACTATACAGCAGAGCTTCATTATTTTTATCGCCCGGCAAGTTTGACAACATTACCCGATACCAGCAGTTCTTGGTTGAGTACAAACGCAGAATTATCTCTATTGTATGGGACACTGGTTGAGGCGTATGTTTACATGAAGGGCGAGCAAGATGTTATGTCGATGTACGTCACACGTTTTAAAGATTCTCTTGTTGGTCTTAAAATGCTCGGGGAGGCGAAAGAAACTACAGATGAATATCGCACAGGAAAAGTTATACGAGGAAAACAATAATGCTTTCGGTTAGCGCAGGAGTTAGTGTAAACCCCGCGGGGGTTGGTGTAAGAACAACTTCAGGTCGTGGGTTCACTCCAGAAGAACTGGCGAAACAGTGTGTTGAAAAAATTATTGCTGTTTCAGATACTGCTCCTCCTGCTATACGGGATCAAGCAGTTACTTTTGGGGACAGGATCGAAAGTGTTATTTTGCAATACATGCAGCAAGTTGTTCGCAGTGACCGCACAACTGTGTATAATGCGATTAATGAAGCGGGACACCCCGAACTGGCTGAACTTATAAGGAGACTCTAACATGGCCTTTACTGGAAACTTTATGTGTACTTCTTTCAAGAAAGAACTTCTTGAAGGCGGGCACGACTTCACAAACGGGGGCGATGTCTTCAAAATCGCGCTGTACGATAACAACGCATCTTTTACTGCGGCGACAACCGACTACACGGCCTCTAACGAGGTTGCAGCGACAGGTTCTGCGCCTACTCCATACGTTGCGGGTGGTGGGACTCTTACGAATGTCTCTCCGACTACGTCTGGCACCACCGCATTTCTAGACTTTAATGACATCACGTTTACGGGTGTTACATTAACGGCGGCGGGTGCTTTACTTTACAATACTACCGAAGGCGCGGGCACGGGCACTACAAACTCTGTGATTATTTTAGATTTTAGCGGGAATAAGACCGCTACGTCTGGGGATTTTCAAATTGTTTTTCCAACGCCCGATGCTTCTGACGCGATCATTAGGATTGTTTAATGCCTGTTTTTGATAGAGTAAAAGAAACGACTGTGACGACTGGGACGGGAGATATTACCCTAGCTGGGGCTGTGTCAAACTTTCAGGCGTTTTCAGATGTGTTTTCAGTCGGAGACACGACCTTTTACTCTATCGTGTCCGATGACAATGGTTGGGAGACCGGAATTGGAACTTATTCCGGTTTAAACACTCTTTCTCGAACATCGGTTTTAGAAAGCAGTAATTCCGGAAACAAGGTATCGTTTACCGCTGGAGAAAAGTCCGTGTTTGTAACTTACCCCGCGAGTAAGTCCATAACGAGTGACCAATCAATAGCGTTATCAATAGCGTTAGGATAAAAAATGGGAAAAAAACAACA
>JABJFP010000290.1 GCA_018662715.1 Methanobacteriota archaeon
ATTATCCAACTTTAATGGAAGACTAATATGGTAAAAGCAGTTACATCGCAAATATTCTCATCTACTTACAGAGATGACTTTAAAGATAGTGATAACTATCATAGAATTTTGTTTAATAGTGGACGTGCATTGCAAGCTCGCGAGCTTACTCAATCACAGACTATTATGCAAAGGGAGATAGCTCGCTTAGGTAGGCACATATTTAAAGAAGGTGCAGCTATTAATCCAGGAGGAATCACTGTTAATAATGCTTATGAATTTATTAAACTTGATACTTCAGTTCACGCACTACCTGCTGTTCCGAGCGATCTTGTAGGAGTAGTTTTTACTGCATCAACAATTGCAATCAGTTTTAAGGTATTAGAAGTAGTACCAGCCGCCGGAACTGATCCTGCAACACTTTTTGTTGCATATACAAATACTTCAAGTGGTACAAGTGGTACTTCTCCTGTAAGAGTGACAGCTGGAGAAGAAATAACAAGTGGAGGCTCTGAAGGGTATTTTTTAGATATACAATCTACAGATACAGTAAGTAATCCAGCCGTAGGAGTAGGTACAAGAGTATCAGTTCATGCAGGAGACTTTTTTGCTGCAGACCACTTTGTATTTGCTAAAGAACAATCTCTAATTATTGATAAGTATAGTGGCTTTCCTACAGCTAAAGTAGGATTTCTAGTAACTGAAGATGTCGTCACATCCTCTGATGATAACGCTTTATTTGATAATCAAGGAGCAACTCCTAACCTTGCATCACCAGGCGCTGATCGTTACCGTATTAACTTAACACTTATAAGAGGTGATAATGTTGATTCAGATCAAACATTTATTGAGATTGCTAATATAGATGACGGGCTTCTAATTACGCAAATACAATCTAATGATGGGTATAATAAAATAGGCGAGGTTCTTGCATTACGCACTAAAGAAGAATCTGGTGACTACATTGTAAAGCCTTTTGAATTACTATTTGAAACTAATGAAGAAGATAACACACTACTAGATTTTAACTTAAGTCCAGGCTTTGCGTATGTTGATGGGTATAGGGTGGGGTCAACTGGTGAGACAATTATATCTGTCCCAAAACCGCGTTCTACTTCTCTAGAGAATAATCAAGTCGTAGCTGCAAGCTATGGAAACTATATAGTAGTATCTTCAACTAATAAAAGCATTCCTAATATAGATGAATTTGAACTTATGAATCTGCGCTCAGCAGTTACTCATGGAGGTTCTACAATTGGTACAGCTAGAGTGCGTCATGTAGAGGAAGACGGAGCTAATTATAGATTATACCTTGCTGAAGTAACTATGAATAGTGGGAGTGAATTTAGACTTGTAAGGTCAATAGGTCAAAGCACAACTAATTTCTGGAACTTAGTGCTGGAAACGGCTAATGCAAAGCGAAAAGATACATCGAATAATAGCTTATTATTTGAACTTCCTAAATCTAGGCCTCAATCACTCTCTGATGTATCTCTAACTGTTCAAAGACGATTTGTTACATCAACTAATTCGTCTGGTAATGCATCAATTACATTAACAGCAACTGATGAAAATTTCGCAGACACTACTTTATGGGTTATGGGAGGGCATAATCTAGCTGTAGATACTGGAGCTGCTGTATCAAACTCTGCTGCAGGTTCACAATTAGCACAAATTACAGGAGCAACAGCAAGTCAAGGCACCTATGAAATTCTTGCTTATGTAAATAAATCTGCTGGAGTTATCAGAGCTAAGACATTAACAAGTCGCACACAAACTATTACTGCTGAAAGTGATGGTACTGTTATATTAGATAAAGCTGATATTTACTCATTTAATGTTATTAAAGCTACTAACACTAATGGAGATGATATATCATCTTCCTATGAAACAGATAACGGGCAACGAGATGAAAAATACGGTCTTGGAAAGCTAAACCTTATTGCTGGAAACTCTATTACTACTACTGTATATGTAGAGTATCAATATTTTGAGCATAGTGCTTCTGGTGACTTCTTTGCTGTAAACTCTTATACTGGTCAGATTAATTATGAAGATATTCCTACCTACACTAGAGAAGATGGTGAGATAATTAACCTGCGTAATTTCCTAGATTTTAGACCTGTTGTTAATTCTAGTGGAACTTTTGGTTCAGGCGCTATTATAAGTGAATTACCAAGACCTACTTCACTAGTAAATATGGATGTTAACTACTATATGGGTCAAAGCGCGAAAGTAGTAATTGATACGACAGGTCAAATATCAGTTCTCCCTGGAGAAGCTTCTACTGTTCCTCAGTTACCTAAATCACCAGAGAATAGTATGGATTTATTTAATGTTACTATGAATCCATATGTGGTAGATGATAATGATGTTAAAAGTGAAATGCTTACATATAAACGCTTTACTATGGCAGACATTGGTAGATTAGAACGAAGAGTATCTGATTTAGAAGAAGTAACAGCTCTATCTTTACTTGAATTAGAAACGTCACAATTTGGAGTGTATGATTCAGACGGACGAAATCGCTCTAAATCTGGATTCTTTGTAGATAATTTTAAAGATCAAAGTAGATCATTTGTTACAGGGTTTGATTATAAATCTGCTATTGATCCTGCTGAAAATAAAATGAGACCTAGCTTTACAAATAGAAATGTTAGCTTATTTTATGACAGTGATCATTCTGATAACAGTAATGTTATTAGTAAAGGTGATAACATTATGTTAAGCTATAATGAAATAGATTATCTAGGAAATCCAGAAAAAACTGGTACTGAAAATATTAACCCCTTTGCTGTAGTCTTAAGAAAAGGCTTTATGGAATTATCACCAGCCTCTGATGAATGGTTTGATACAGAGTATGCAGAGCCTATAGTAGTAGATGGAGGTTTTGTTCAAGGTAAAGTACAAGGAAAAATCTGGGATGATTGGTCATTTAACTGGTCTGGTAAAAAAGTAAATAAACTTGAGGTTGGTGATACGCTTGGAACTGATGCTGGTGGATCTTATCAAAATTATGATGGCACTTTTCAAAATATCAGCAGTGTAAACGTAGCAGGAATTTCTACTAGTACTAGCTTTATAGATGAAGAAGGTGTTGAACTGAGTCGAGCTTTTATTCCGTATATGAGATCTCGTAAAATTAGTTTTAAAGCTCAAGGCCTAAAACCTAACACTCAACACTTCCCATTCTTCGGCGCTAAATCAGTTACTGACTGGGTTAAACAAGGGACTTTTTCGAATAAAATTTCACAAGATGAAGATTACTCTACTGGTTATGGTAAAATTACTGGTCATCCAGATACTGCCACTTCTGAGTTAATCACAGATGGTGATGGTAAACTAGAAGGTACTTTCTTTTTACCTAATACAAATAATATTAAGTTCTCTTCTGGAGATAAAACCTTTACGTTAATTGATATTAACAAAAATAGTGTTGGTGATTGTACATCTTATGCAAGTTCAAAATATTATGCACAAGGAGTTATAGTACACAGACAGCAAACAGTCTTATCAACTCAAATAGTAGATCTAGTTGTTGCTTCTGAAACTAAGCTAGTGGGTCCTCCTCTTGCAAGACCTTCTCGTCCTGATAGCAGTAGTAGTACTGGTAGTACTGTTAGTAGTTTAGTTCCTACGAACAGTAGCCGACCGCCATTGCGGCCCCCAGCTGTTTGTTATGATACTGGGTTTTCTAATTTTACTACTCCTCCCAGCTATCCTAATTATGGACCTCCTAGTACATCTAGTGTGACACCAGCTAAAGGTGCTGGAGGTTGTTTTTATGGAGATCCATTAGCACAGTCATTCTTAGTAGTAGAATCAACAGGTGTATTCATTACTAGTGTTGATGTAAGATTTAAAACAAAACCTGGAGTAAACGGTCAACCTGTTGTAATGCAGCTTAGACCTATGTTTAACGGTGTACCGTCTTCTACTGAAATCGTACCAGGGTCTACAGTATTTAAGACTAGAAGTAATATAACAACATCTAATGATGCATCCGCTATAACAACCTTTACATTAGATCAGCCTGTATACTTAACTGGTCGTACAGAATTTTGTATTGTTCTAATATCAGATTCTAATGAATACAACGTATATGTTGCAGAGGCTGGAGCTAAAAAGCTAGGTGAAGAAGCAAAGCTAACAACACAAGCAACTTTAGGTTCACTGTTTAAATCTCAAAATAGCCATACTTGGGAACCTGATCAAACAAAAGATCTTACATTTAATTTAAAACGTGCTGATTTTGACACATCTGGAAGTGTAATACTTGAAAATAGCAGCCCTCCTAATGTAGATCTTACTAATAGTATTAGAACTACAGCTAACAGCGTTGCAGTAGAAGTGTACTTACTTGCTCATGGATTTAATACAAGTGACAAGGTATTGATAACAGGAGCTGACGCTGTAGGAGGTATACCAACAAATAAACTTAATAACGTAGAACACACTATTACAGCTGTAGACTCTAATCACTTTAGATTTAATGCTAATGTTACTGCAAACACTGTTACTAACGATGTGGGTGGAGGAGACTTTACTATAGAACGGCAGAATTTATTTGAAACTATGGTTATTAAAGTGGAAAATATACTACCACCAGCTACGTCAATTGATACAAGTGCTAAGCTAACCAGTGGGTCATCTATATCAGGTACTGAAACTAGGTATGCAAAGGAAGCTAGTTATACTGCTTATCCTCTTAATAGAAATATATACTTTGATACACCTAAACTACTAGCCACTAAACGTAATGCAGATTTTCAAATTACAGGTACTGAAACTAGGTCAGCTACTGTAAAGGTTAATTTAAAGTCAGCTACTTCTTTTGTATCTCCTGTTATCGATATGCAAAGAACTTCTCTTGCTATGATACATAATCAGATTGATAATAATAATGCCTTAGACAGTGTAAATGAAACTAGCGCCAGAGGTGGTACTACTCTTGCTAAACATCTTACAAAACCGGTAACTCTTGCTGAAGAGGCAAAGGGGTTAAAAATTATGTTATCAGCAAATAAACCATCCACAGCTAGTTTCGATATGTATTACAGAACTAGTTTAGGTGGTACCAACTTACTAGATCAAGATTTTATTCCTATTGATCCAGAAAATAATATCGCAGGTGATGATAATCCTAGAATTTTAAGAGATTATAGATACCTCGCTGGTGGTATTGGCGGGGATCTTCCAGGATTTGATCAGTTTCAAATAAAAATAGTTATGAAATCAACTAATACAGCGAAGGTACCATCTTTTGGTGACTTGAGAATTATAGCGTTAACGGTGTAATATGAATAAAGTGAAAGTAGAAGGTCACACAGATCTTGTTCGTGATATGTATAGTGGTGCTGTTATTAGTATAAATAGTACAGAAGCTGAAAATGCTAGACAACGAAAGTATCGACAGCAA
>JABJFP010000200.1 GCA_018662715.1 Methanobacteriota archaeon
CTGGACTGATCACATCAGTCGCATTGCGAGTGAAATCAAATAGGGCGCTGCAAAGAGCCCAAAGAAAATGAACATGAAAATTCTCACCGTTCGTTGATTTTTGTCATCGGCAGCATTTTTGTCAATGCACTCTTGTTCTTTGCATACCCTCGGCTCGGAAGAAAGTGGTATGGGTTGGAAGCAAATACGGCAATGCTTGTGAGGTTGCACCTTATTGCTCGACAGAGAACCTGCAATCTGACTGGATTTCTTGGCTACCATTTCCTTCACTTTCTTTGCATTCACCATAACGCTCACCTTATGCTTTGATGGTCGTCCCTACGAAAGGCTTGCCTTCAAGGGCGTCGTCAAGTAGCCCGATATCTCTACCGTCAAGGACTGCCAAATTCATTCCCGAATCCATCGCTGCTTGGACCGCCATGGGGTCTACAACAGCAGATGCGCCCGGTTCGAGTGGAATGCCCACGCCAGTAATTGCACCGAGTTCATCCAATGTAATCTCAGTTAATACCTCGGCATCGTCATGATGCCGTGGGTCTTTCGAATATACGTGTGAAACATTCGTAGCGATAATGCAATGGCGTGCTTGAACCGCCCCCGCCAAACGAACAGCGACGGTGTCAGTGGTATGGCCGGGGACGGTACCGCCCATCACGACAACATGATGTGATTCCATCAAAAGTCGTGCAGCCTCAATGGTATGAGGGATGGTTGGAGCAACATCACATCCAATCTCAGCAAGTATTTGCTGGAGAACAGTAGCATTGAGCCGAGTCGCTGCAATACCAATTTCATCAAGGCGATCGGATGATGAAATCATGGAGGACGCAAGTTCAATCCCTTCACGAGCAGGGAGACCTCCACCGACAACGAGGGCCATTTTGCGCCCGTTACCTTCCATATGAACTACGAGTTGCCGAAGACGCGCCATCCAGGTTTCCCGTTGAGCCGCTTCTTCGGGCCGAAGGAGACTACCACCCAACGCAACTACATGGCGAATGCTCATGACTCCTGTGCTGCGCGGCCATCCTTTCATCCTATCCCTAGCCAAAGCCTGTCAATCCCTGGGAGAGGGAAAAGGCAGGCGAGGTTTGAAGTGCCCAACCTAGACCCACACATGGGAGGCGTAGCAAGTGGCGGACGATGCAAAACAATCAGCGCGACGCCTCCGACTCAAACTCGCTTTGGAAGAACTTCGAGAAATGAAGGGATTCGGAACCGAGCTTGTCACCCTGATCATCCCTCCCGACCGACAGGTATCAGATGCCCGTCAAATGCTTCAAAACGAGCACGGTCAGGCTGCAAATATCAAATCAAAAGGAACGCGCAAGAACGTTCAAGGTGCTATTGAATCCGCCCTATCCACTCTTTCTCGTTACAAGAATGCAGGCGAATTTGGAATCGCCATATTCGTCGGTTCAATCATCATTGGAAACAACAAAAACAGGATGATTAGCGTCGTTATTGAGGACCCGCCTGAGCCCTTGCTCTCGTTCCGTTACAGATGTGATTCAAAGTTTGAATTAACGCAATTAGAGGAAATGCTCATCGACAAAAAATCCTACGGATTATTTGTGATTGACCGCTCGGAAGCAGCCTATGGTATTGCATCTGGAAAAAGAATTCACGTCCAAGAACATCTCGTCTCCAACATCATGGGGAAGCACCGACAAGGTGGTCAATCTGCCCAACGTTTTGAGCGATTGATTGAGGAAGCTGCGCACAACTTTTTCAAACGGGCAACCGAACATGCCAATTCATATTGGCTTCCTCATTTGGAGAACATCCAAGCCATCATCATTGGTGGCCCAGGGGCAACCAAGGACTTCGTTGTAAAGAACGAATACTTCCATCATGAAATCGCAAAAAAGATCGCAAAAACCCATTTTGACGTGGGTTACTCAAACGAATCAGGAGTTCGAGAACTTGTTGACAATGCTGGAGCAATGATGGGCGAGATTGAATTGGATGCAGAGCGGCAAATCATGAACCGATTCTTGGAAGAACTCATTCGCCCACACCCCAAGGCAACCTATGGAGAAATGATGGTGAAACGTGCCCTTGAGGAGGGTGCAGTAGACAAATTATTGTTCTCGGAGGGCTTGAAAGCTAAGGATTTGAAGGTCCAATGCAAAAAGTGCAGGCATGAATGGGATCAACGGGTCAAGAAGACCAGCGATGATATTTCTTGTCCAGAATGTGCAGCATCTGGCGAAGCCATTAGAGTGCTTGAAACAAGTTCGGTATTTGACATACTGAGCAAAAATGCAGAAGCAAGTAACACCGAAGTCATCATCATCTCAACCGATACTGAAGAAGGCTCTCAACTGATGCTTGGATTTGGCGGACTTGCAGCAATATTGCGCTACCCCTGGATGTGATTTCATGCAGATGCTCAAGAGAATCGTTCAACCCCTCATCGTTGAAGCATTGTCCAACATGGGCGTTGAGCAAATGCCTATTGAAAAAATGCTCCAAGCATCCCGGGAACTGGATCAAGGTGACCTTGCATTACCGTGCTTTCCTTTTGCAAAGCGATTAGGAATGGCTCCTGCCGAGATTGCCGAACAACTTGCACACCATGTCGCAGACCACCCAGCCATCGGAGGAGTAAGTGGAGTAAACGGCTATCTCAACATCCGAGCCAACCCGACATGGATCGTTGAACAGTTAATGGAATTTGGAACTCAAGGGTCCCACCCGTCACCAAACCGAAGCGTATTGATTGAACACACTTCGGCCAACCCGAACGGGCCATTTCACGTTGGGCGTGCTCGGAATGCCATTTTGGGAGACACGCTGGTTCGACTTCACCGATTGTTTGGAAACAATGTTACTGCGGAGTATTACGTCGACGACATGGGCAAACAAGTAGCCGTTCTTGCTTGGGCTCTAGAACATCTATCGGCAGAAGATGTAGAGGCCCAATTGGTCGGTCGAGAACCTGTGAACCCTTCTTGGAAAGGGAAGGCGGACCACGAACGCGTCCGCTGGTATCAGGCTGCACAAGCACTTCGTCAAGAAGACGCAGGAGCCGAAGAAATTGAGAAGAAGATTGGACTCATGGTTCATGCGAGTGAAAATGGAGATGAAGCCGTACTCGCTTCGTTCCAAGCCGCATACCAACCTGTTTTGGAAGGTATGCTTTCCACATTGGGACGCCTGGGGATTAACTTTGACCGATTCACCAAGGAGTCAATTTTCGTTACCAATGGCGATGTTGAACGTTTGATGGAACGGCTTGGAACGTTGGAAATCAACGGTGCAGCAGAGAACGGAGCCCAATTCCTTGACCTTGGTGCACGTGGATTGAAGGGGAAAACAGAATTCTTCTACCGGCGAGGCGACGGTTCCTCACTTTATGCAACTCGTGACATTGCCTACCATATGTGGAAATGGACGCAAGGTGGTGACCTCATCAATGTACTTGGAGAAGACCACAAGCTCCAAGCAAAACAAGTGGGAATGACATTGGAAGAACTTGGTGAAAAGCGCCCTGAAGTCGTATTTTATTCATTTATCAAACTCCCAGAGGGGAAGATGTCAACTCGCCGAGGTAACGTTGTTTTCATGGACGACCTACTTGAGGAAGCAAAAGAACAAGCGGCTGTTGTAGTTCGAGAACTCCGCCCGCACTACGACGAAGATAAGATCAGTGCCATTGCTGAAGCAGTGGGAACATCAGCGGTTCGATTTAACATCATCAAGGTGAGTCCAGAGAAGGGATTCACCTTCAGGTGGGAAGATGCGCTTACCTTTGAAGCAGGTTCAGCACCGTTCATCATGTACAGTCACACCCGTGCATGCTCTATTCGTAAGCGAGTTCAAAACGAAGTAGGGCCGATTGAAGACATCCTCAACGGAGATATTGAAACCAAAGAACACTTTTCAGACGGCTTAATCACCTTGCTCAGAGTACTTGCAGTCCATCAAGACCGTGTGGAAAAGGCAGTCAATGACCACCGTCCTCATTTGTTTGCAGAACATATGCTTCATCTTGCGAATGCTTACAATGCATTTTACCGAGATTGCCACATCCTAACGGATGGCCACGTGGACGGATTTTACCTTTGGGTGTCCGAATTAGCACGGGGAATCATGAAAGATGGAATGGAAGGCCTCGGCCTGGTAGCCATCGAAGAAATGTGATCACTGGTCGCTGCGATGCCAACCTTCAGGCAATGCCATTGGGTCGTTTGGACGGGCTGCTTGTACTTTACGAACAATTTCAAGACGCATAGAGTCCATACCGACGAACTCGGTAGCAGACATCGTAATGCGTCCTTTCGGGTCCATCAAAAACGGCAGTTCGGGTTCACCTTGACCGCCGTTTGCATTCCAATCTTCTTCAGCCGCTTGAACTTCATCCCACATTTCGGGAAGTGGGTCAAGTAGGTCAGCCTTGGAGGTCACCACCATGAGTTCTGTTTCAGGGAGTAAGGTTTCTACTTCCTTTAGCAAATTCATTTGCTCTTCGTATGTAGTGCCGCAAGACTCACTCTCATCCACCAAGAAAAGAACGAGTGAGCCGACATGCTCCAAAGCAGCAATGGCTTGCATCTCAATGTAGTTTCGTTGCTCCATTGGCCGGTCCAACAAACCTGGTGTGTCAACCAGCTGGTATTGAAGTCGGCGATGCACAAAATGGCCAACGTGGATTTGCTTGGTTGTAAATGGATAATGATTGACTTCCATATTTCCGGAACTCAATGCTGAAATGAAGGCGGACTTACCGACGTTAGGTGCGCCACAAACGACGATACAGGGAAGAATGGGGTCGATTTTGGGGAGTCGCTTTAGGGTCTCACGGGCCTCACTTAGCCAAACTAATGAAGAACTAACTTGGCGCATGATTGAGGAGATGCGCCCGTAGGCTTCTCGACGTGCATCGTGCATCAATTCTGTTCGCCCCGTACGAATGATCTTCTTCGCATTCTGTGAGGCGATACGTAAAACTTGTTTTCCTGCCCATTGAAGTGCTGCAAGATTCTTACGATAGTCATCACATCCAACACACGCATCGATCATTGCGATGTCAAACAAAGGTGATTGGTCAAGCGATGGCCAAGCCGCCACGAGTTCAATGAATTGATTAGAAATGACGTCCGCTGCGGTCTGAACCATTCGAGTCATCTGCTTCCGCACCCGAAACACACGGACAGGGTCGTCAACACGGTCTGCGGCTTTCTTTGCTCGGGAGAAGGCTTTGTCGAGCAATTCGTCTTCTAATAAGACGGTGCTTAACGTTCGCCAAGATACTTTCATGACCTTCCCTCAATTCATGCCCGTGGCCCACACTTGAAGAAGTCACCCGTTCATTTGACCTCTTAGATATGAAAGGGGAGGTTCAAGTACGCTCGCCGATTGACCAATGACATGGCGAAGAAGAAAATGGGAACCGAACTACCAGAATGGGCACAACCAATGTGGAAGGACCTCGGTTCACCCGACCTTGATGGGCTAGCACCTGTCCATACAGGCGACCTCCTTGAGCGCCGACACGGGCTTCGCAAGGATGATTTCATTGAAGTCCACATGAACGTTCAAGCATTCAGCGACTCGGAACAAGCATACATCCGAGGCAGACTCCTCTCCAGTGGCAAAACCAGTTTGGAGATTCTCGGAGATGATGGGCGAAGTCATTTTGTGGCCCGTGAAATCATCGTTCGCATCGTACTAGTAGCGCACACACGACCTGCATACATTGACGATGACAAATTGTTAGCCTACGAGCGAGAAGACATGAAACGTCGCTCAACCCTTCACGAAAAGGTGGAAAAACAAACAAAAGGAAACGACGATTCACACCTCTGGGGATGATTAAGATGAACCTTCCAGAGGGCTGGGAGGAAATTGATGGACGCCTCATGCATGAATACGCATTTGAAAATTTCCAGCAAGCGAAATCTTTTGTTGATATCATTTCAGACCTCTGTGAGGAACACCAACACCATGCAGACATTCATTTTGGCTGGGGTTATGTTGTCATTGAATTGATGACACATGATGAGGAGACCATCACGGAGAAGGACCTCAGCCTGGCCAAAGCGATTAACGAAATTAGGTGAGCAGATGTCAAAGGATCCAAAGGGACGAAAGGAACCTGGTTTCACCCGCCACGCCTTCGTCTGTGGACATGAACGCCCTGAAGGGGCTGCACGACCATCCTGCCTTGCTAAAGATAGCCTGAACATGATGCGAGAACTCAAGCAATCGGTTCGAGATAAGGGAATTAAAGGTGTTCGGGTCCAAAAATCCGGATGTCTGGATTATTGTGAATTCGGACCAACATGCGTCATTTATCCCGAAGGGACATGGTATTCACTTGAGGCAAACGGCGCATTTGATGCTGTTCTCAAACATTTGGAAACCGGTGAAGTTCAAGTGAACTACACGCTCAAGCTTACCGAATAATCACAGTTTAACCGGGCGCGTTGCACCGCATGCTTGACACTTGAGGAGCGTCGTACGGTCTTCACGAATGAAATGTGTATCTGGGGCAGAACATTGGCTGCACTTGATGTACGTGTTTACGTAATTTGCAATCGTGTTCTTGATTCTCTTCGGAGGGATTCGCCCCTTAAAACGAGCACGAGGACCGTCACGGGAACCAGAAGTACCAAGGTCATTCAAGATGTACTGATAGACGTGATTTTCATCTCGGTCCATCA
>JABJFP010000201.1 GCA_018662715.1 Methanobacteriota archaeon
AGACTGTCCCCGAATACTGTAACCGTTTGGTCTCCTTGAGATGCTCCGTTATCGAGGAGGGTTATTCCAGCCCCAATAAAGCAAATGAAGGCCCCATACATCTCTGTATGATGTGGATACCTCACACTTGGAAGGAACCTAGACAGTGCAATCATACCCACTACGATCACCAACGGGTGTGCGGTCACGAAAAGCAACGAATGGGTCAAGGAAGTCGCGTCCAAACTTGCTACCCAAGCACCAAAATGCGCAGCAAGGGCAAGACCACTCCCCACGAGGAGCATCCAACTTCGTTTCGTCCAAAATTGTGATTTGACCTCATCTGATGTCCCAATCCATTGAATCAATGCAAGTGGTGCAAGAACAATTGAGGTCAATTGAAGTCGCCATGATGCTCGGAGCAGAGGAGGTATCTCCTGAACATGTTGGAAAAGGGCCCCTGCACTTGAGACACCACAAACTGCGGCAACGAGAAGACCCCAAACCCAGGTCGGCACAGGACCTTCATGTGCCATGATGTCACGCTCATGAATCTTGCAAGACTGCGTCCTTGCTGTCGCCACCAATAACGCCAGCCCTCTTGAACAGATAGTAAATACCAGCACCAACTACGACGTTAATGGTAATCAAACCAAACATTCTGATGGCGTACCAAGCGCCTGAATCTGGGAAATTATTGATGCCCATAACCGTCCTCGGATCACCGGCTTCATCGTACCATATGGAATCAATGAAGGAAAGGATACTCGACTCTGTTCCAAAGAAGGCTTCGCCAGTAAGTAAACCGGCCGCTACCATGAATGTACTGAGGAGAATCAGTGCCCGTTGCTTTTCTGCCGCAGTCGTCCCTTCGCTTTCTTTGAGTGCATCAATTCTTGGAGCCAATTTCTTGTCTTCCCAGTTGTCACGAGCAACACCACCAATGAGCATTGGTAGCGTGTGGGGAACGTCGAGATACATTCCCAATCCAAAGGACGTACCCATTCCTGTAGCCCATTCTACAAACATTCCGAGAAGGAATCCAAGTCCAAGGAGAACCAAGTCCCCTTGGCCTTCAGCGAAGATGACTGAAAATGTAGCAAATGCATTGGCTTGAGGCGCAATAAGTTGGATTCGACCTTCTGCAAGTTGAATGGAAAGGAAAATCGCAACACCTGCTCCAATGATTGCTCCGGGAACAACACCCATGATGTTTCCTTTCGAGATGTGATACGGACGGTTTCCGATGTAGAGACTGTTCTTGTAATCTCCAATCACAGTACCTGACATTGAGATTGCAGAGCCAAATACCGTTGTTCCGACAAGTCCCAACAAAACAGCGTCTTGAGTGTTGAGGTTCAACAGTTCCTGTGCGTTCAAAAACACACCAAGAAGCATCAGGAGGACAATAAACGAAGTACCTGAAACAGGCTCAATTCCTGTTTCCCCCATAACACGGACTGCAATTGCACCGAGCATGAAGGTGGTGAGTATGAGAACGAGAGCAAAGACGAGAGAGGCGAGTGGAGAAAATCCACCAACGGTGAAAATCAAAATCATAGCAAAGAACGTGACACCCATGAAAATTGGAATATGTTTCAAAGGCCACTCATACCAGCCTTTTCCTTCCATGTATTCTTGACTACCCTCGCCAGTAAATGCAGCACCAATATCAGTGAAGATGTTAGCGAATGTACGCCACATCTTAGCCAAGCCAAACATTCCACCACCAACGATCGAGCCGATAGCAATGGTTCGTACAGTTTTCCCGAAAGCGATCATCTGAAGCGCTTCTGAACCACCGTCGGCATAGGACTGAATTGGGATGTTAGCTTGTTGTGCGGCGTCGTAAATGGGCACGTTCAGGAAGACCGCAAGAGGAACGAGGAAAAACCATCCAACAATTGTACCAAGGTTGACGAGGAACGCAACTCGGGTTTTCATAAACCATCCAATAGCAAACATCGACGGGGTTAGGGCTACACCGATGTAGGTGTAGGCAAATGGATTCCAGGCAGTTTCTGCAGACCAGTGGGTTTGGCCCAACGAGATCCCGTCATCCGTACCAGATGGTTGGTGAATTTTACCACGTGAGTAAAAACTTGCTAGGCCAATGTCACCGTAATGAATGCTTTCTGCAATAAAATCCATCAGCGCAATTTTTCTATCATTCATCCAAATCAAGGGATACTCGATCAAGAACAGTCCAACCATTGTTAGTACGGTCCAAATTCCGATTGTTTTCAACGAATCACGAGCATGCTCTACAGCGCCTGTGCTCACGTCAGATGAGATATCAAGCATCTTGAGGGTGGCTTCAAAACCTGGAAGTGGGAGTGGGTCTTCAACCAGCCAGACCCTTCTAAAGATGATGAAATACATCACGCCAAGGAAACCTGCAAACATCGATGCTACAATTCCAACAAAGGCGAGTCGGAACGTGTCTCCTTCGCCTAACGTCACCAATGGACCCGATGCTAATGCATAATCCGGTTGACTGGCCAATAAGAAAATCGCCGGGAAAGTGAAGATGAACCCTGTTGATGCGTGGGTTGCACCAGTGGTAGCCGAGGTAGCAATGTTGACTTCAGACGGAGACCACTTGAGGGCCATTCCAAGAAGGTAAGCGATATACCAAGCCGCTGAGATAGCAAGGCCGAGTTTCAGACCAATATAGGCCGTAACACCGGAGAATATTGCACCGATTCCGATTCCAATGAGAACCTTTGGAGTACTCCAATGTGATACTTCAAAGGACTCTTGAAGGTTCTTTTCCTCTAGGTATTGCTCCAAGACACCGGTGTTGAGATTATTGTACATCTCATCGTCAAGCCAGGTTAACGTTCCGGCCTCTATTGCCTTGAGACCTTCTGGAGTAACTGGCTGCCTGTACGCTGATTTTGTCACTGTTTTGGCTGACGAGGATTTCTTTTCTGCCATAACATTCACCGCCCAACGCTTCAGCGCTTATGCCGAAGGACGCGACCCCACTTCATGACGCTTACGCTATCAAGTTCTGGGCAAAGGCCCATTTTGATGCTCAAGCAGATGCACGGTTGCGAGCATCTTCTGCCTTAGCAACAGCGATACCGTCTTCGACATCGACCTTGCGGAGGATGATTGCACCAGCCACGATCAGCAACGAGATTGCGAAGATACCAACACGGGAATCAAACCAAACGGTCATCAACGAATAGATAAGCGGTCCCAAAAGGGCTGCGACCTTGCCGAAGAAACCGAAGAAACCAAAGAACTCTGCAGAACGTGTTTCTGGAACCATTTGGCCGAACATAGAACGGGCAAGTCCTTGCGAGCCGCCCAAAAGAGCACCGCCGAAGACACCCAAGAGAAGGAATTGGAAGAAGACCGAAAGGCCAAGTGGTTCCCAAACAAGAGAACGAGCAGTCTTAGGGATAAAGTCCAATTTTCCGTCTCCAAGACTTGTCGGATGGTCCACTCCAAGTCCGGTCATGTTTGCAAACTCACCACCAGAGATACTGTACGAAAAGCGTGAATCATCCATCGTTGCTTCAAGAGCAGAAAGAGATGTAGCATTGAGGCTCACTGCAATTGGTGTTGCAGTTCCATTATCCTCATATGCCCACTTTACTGCATATCCGCCGTCATAGTCTTTGTTTTGAGCTACAGGAAGGATAGCTTCGTGTTCAAGTGCCCATTGTTGTTCACTATCATCTGGAAGGGCTGCGATATTGTTCACACCTTCTCGAGCAGTTGCAATGTAAGTGCTGTTCTCAACATCCCAGGTATATTGGATATCATACTCATCATGGTTTTCAAGTTCAAGCGGTGCGAATGAAAGCGCTCCAACGATAACGAAACACCAGCATACTAATGAGAATTGAAGGGCGGCTTTAGTGCCCCACTTTTCTGCTAATTTGGTAAATCCAATCGCTGCAGGTGCTGCAACGAACTGAATAATGAGGATGGTAGCAATAAGGCCCGAAACCGTAAGTCCAAGGACAACAATACCGAATACACCAGAAAGAGCAGTTACTGAGTTGATTCCGTCAATGAAGCAAAAGTAAGCGATCATGTAGATGAAAAGAGTTCTAAATTCCTTGATACCCATGAGCGTCTTCTTGACTTCTCCTAGAGCCATCTTTGTTGATGCGATGAGACCCATTGGTTCCATCTCATTCTCAATATGAGGTTCTGGAACCATCTTGAAGGTCATTTGTGCAAACCCAAGCCACCAGATACCGGAACTTGCCATAGCGAAAGGAATGACCCAACTCTGAACTGAACCACTTTCGTTGGTGATGAAGGTGACCATGAGCAAGTGAACGAGAAGGAGAATTCCTCCTCCGAGATAACCTGCCGCAAATGCTTTGTTTGAGATTGAATCCATTTCAGACTCATCGCCCATGTGAGGTAGCAAAGCGTTGTAAAACACACCGGCTCCATTCAAACCGACATTGGCTACCATGAACATAATCATGGCCCATATCCAACCTATAGAGACGCCAAGGTAAGGAGATAAAGCAAGAAGGATACAAGAAACTGAACCTAAGACGGTTAGTACTCTCAACCACCACATCTTGATCATACGTCGGTCAGCGATAACACCAAGCGAAGGTGCACATATTGCTACGAAAAGAGCACCGAACATGACTGCCGCTGAAAACATGGCGTCGGCAGTCCATTCGGAACCGAGTATCTTCATCGAGATTCCGTTCGCTTCCATAAACAGGTAGGCGAACCAAGCAGGGAAGATGGCTGTTGTAACAGAGGTCTCAAAGGCACTTTTTCCCCAGTCATAGGCGCAATAGCCTCGGACGCGTTGGTCAGTATCGGATGGTGCAATTTCGTTCTCCATAACACAGGAGTAACGACATAGCATATGAACTCATTTCCGACAAAATCGGAAATTAAGTCATTTAGGATGTGGTTCGCGTTTACCATCAATGGTCACGAATGATGATGTAACGACCAAGGGCTTCTTGCCACATGATTTTGTTACCTGATTCAACATTCATTCCTTCGTCAGAATCTGGAAGAGGGAGAATCATCATGGAGTAATCTCGGTCATTCATTGCATGGACCTCAGCCCCTTCGATGTGAGTTACGGTTGCGGTTCCCTTTTCGATCATGGGAACGTTGATGCTGTCCGTTACTGTACCGACGTGAGAAATCTTCTTCTTGGTGAAAATGCTTTCAAGAGAAAGGCGAGCTTTTGCTGAACCGTGCTTTCCTGGCTTGGATTTTGAGATGCTCAAAATTTTGTAAGCTTCATCGTCAACAACACAAAATCGTCCGACTTTTAGCGTTCTAATTTCAACACGGTCTGTTCCTGGCATGGGTCACCCTCATTCCTTCTGTCAAGGTTTGGACTTATGACTATTGGGGCGACATGGCTTGAAAGTTCATAAATCTCGGACGTCAAATCGTTGTCCTGATTGCTCCAT
>JABJFP010000202.1 GCA_018662715.1 Methanobacteriota archaeon
AGTCAAGACATCCTAGCAGAATTGGAACGACGTCGCTCTTCGGTCGTGACTCAAATCCTCAGAAGTAAGGAACGATGAGCGTGAATAATAGCATCCCCAGAAGCGCGAGTGAAGAATAACTCGATGCGCGTTGAGAAAGATGGTCAACCCACATTGGATGCAAATCCCACAGTTTGAGTTTACGTCCAAGCCGCTTCAAGCCACTCAGCCATGAATGGACGATATCTTTCAGCATATGGCCTCCGTCAAACGGAACCATTGGGATAAGATTGGTAAATCCGAGGAGAATATTGACCCACATGAGCCAAAACAAGAAACTCGTGATGAACAATAATCCGTTTGTTCCGAGGATTGAGGCCATCACTCCATCTCCCGCAACTAACAACGATTCTTCAAAGGGGTGAATCGCAACGCCATTGAGTTCAAAGGGCAGGATCATGATTCCAAGCAAATGAAACGGAACCGAGGTGGCTCGCTGGCTCAATGTCGCATCGCAACCGCACATCAGGTCAAAGCGTGGACCAATGGGTCCAGCAAGGCGGTCAATTCCGGAGGTACCTTCTGAAATCCCCACAACTCCGAGGAACGCAGTCCCCGGTTCAATACCTTGCGCTGCAAGTGTTTCGTTATTCGAACCCAAGCTCAAGCGGTAGGCATGGTAGTCTGTTAGCGTCACCGTTAGCGTCTCTCGTTCGCCGTCCGAATGACGCACGACGAGGTCAACGACATCATTGGCTCCGTACAGCGCCAATGTTTCTCTAAAAGATTCTGTACTCGTAACCGGTTCTCCGTTAATGGAAACAACAGTGTCCCAAGGCTGCATCCCTGCGTCATATGCGCCTTGATCTACCACGATATCTCGGACGTGTACGCCATCTTCGGCAGCCACAAAACTTCCGGCAATCCCACCGAGTAAAAGGAGCATGATGAAGGACGCAAACAAATTTGTTGCTGGGCCTGCGGCAAACATCCGCAAACGTTCTCTCCTAGGTGCTCTGAAAAGTTCCTCTGACTGCGGCTCAGCAAAAGCGCCAAGAGGGAGCGGTCCCAATTGAAGAAGGCCAAAAGAGCGGATTCGCATACCATGGCCTCGGGCGAGTAAACCGTGTCCTAATTCATGTATGACCAACGATACCACGAAGGCCATAACTCCCCATCCAAGTGGAATCACCGGATTGATTCCAGGAATTGCCACGAGTTCGCTTGCAGTAGGTGGAGGGGCTGTTGAAGGGTACAAGATTGTAGAAATGAAGGCAAGCGGGACCAAGAGACCCACCACTAGCATTGCAATTGAGCATACCCAAAGAGATAGTTCGCCGTAAGCTCTCCAAAATCTTCTGGGTCTTGCGAGGCGTTCAAGCAGTCTTTGACCACGTTGAGTCCGGACCATCAAAACGATACCCAAAGCCCGGGTTGCATTCCATCTGTCCAGTGTCCCGTTACGCTCCCAAGTTTTGATGAGAATATACCAAGCAAATAGCAGTATGACGAGCAGACTCCAGTCCGCTTGGATTGAACCCCAACTGCCCACCATGAACAGCCGACGGTCTGTTCTGCCTTGAACATTGATATGGGTCTTGGAACAAAAATTGAACAAACCTTCATGATGGGTAGGCGGGTCCTAGAACCGTGCTAAACTACAACATGGCCATCGAGGTATGGTGTGAGAAAGCTTGGGGAGAAACTCCCAAGAAAATTTCGGAGTGGGCCGCAAACGATGAAACCATTCAAGTATTTTTGCGATTATCCGCCAGTGTTTTGATTGCTGATTTTGAATTGAAGAAGGATGGAACACTTACCATTCGCCAACACTTGCACATCCCACTTGAGACATGGAACCCTGGTTCCATCCAAGGAATTCGTACTCCCGAAGGGAAAACACGATTTTCTCATCGGAGACAAACCATCTACCTTTCAAGTGAATTACGAGCCCCCGAGTGGGGTGCTGCTTTGCTTGAGGATTGGTTGTTAGGGATGCGGAGCGATGTGAACAGACCAAAGGACCGAACCCAGCGAATTGCCGAAATCAATCGGATGAAAACATCCGTCCAAAGAAATTTGGAAACAGCGGCTGTAAAACATGTCAGTAAAGAGATCACTGAACTGGATACGCGCATTGATCGTATCGGTAACAATCTCGCAGAATGAACTCAATCCATGGTCGTGTCAACGCCAGGGAACAAATCTGCTCCTTCACGGTAAACAGTTCTCATGTTGTTAATGAAATTCTTTTCCTTGACAACAATGGTGTATTCCTTGATGCCGTAATCCTTCTCACCATCGAGCATCTCAAGCAAGATTTCGAGAGTAAGTCGTGCTCCTTCACGGTGCGGATAGGCAAAGATGCCCATGGAGACCGGAGGGGAAACAATCGATTTGATATTGCCCATTTCTTGAATGGTTGCAAAGAGATTTGCATAGGTTTCAGGGAGAAGTTCTCGACGAGCCTCATCCTGATTTGGCCTGCGGCAATCAGGGCCAACAACGTGAATGATATGTTTGTAGTTCTCACCCAGAGAAAAAGGCTCAGTGACGACATTCTTTGTCACTGCACAAGGTGGGGCGTTAATTTTACGCATCTCAAGGCAGATATTCCGAGTCACCTGCGTCAATTCCTTTCCAGCCTTCATGTGAATCATGCTGTCAATGCCTTCGCGCCCTGAAAGGCGATTGTTAGC
>JABJFP010000203.1 GCA_018662715.1 Methanobacteriota archaeon
GAAGGCCTGTTATCAACCTCGTATTATATCAGCAATGGATTGGAGAACTTGTCGTTTGTAGCCTCAGACGCTTCATCGTGGGAAGAAGAGGATTCCGGTGAAGTTTTCGACCTTCATCCCCAATGCAACGCAGTCGCATGGTCATTGGTGGATAACCAATCCGCCTGGTGCACGCAGGAACATGGATTGTTGCGTTGGAATACTTCCTCTGGCGATATTGAATCTGTACGGTTACCTGTTATGTCTGATGCGCCTGGTTTTGGTCGGTTTCCTCAGATGTTCCTTGCATTTGGAGGAGAAAATTCAACAGTTGATGTGGAACTTGGGCATGTTGCGGTATCCAATCGTCTTCAGGGACTCCCGCTTAATGACACAAATCTAACTGTTTCTGTCAAGGGAGTAATTCCGTATGCATATGGGAATGATACGGCGATATTTCTGCAGAATGATGGGGTTTATACATCGCTTCCTGGTTTTGAGCAACTGACAGACCTTGAGGCTGTTGTTCTTGGTTTAATTCACCTTGAGGATGCTGAAAAATTGTCACTTGCGGACGATGATGAACGTTCATTATTGCTCCTCTCAGGTGGCATATTTGCTGGTGATGATTCCAATGCTGCTGTTGCGAACCTCACTGCTTGGTTTGACGAGCAAAGTACGATCGACGATGTATTTCTTGGAGTAAGGGCAGTTAAGGTAGACGCAGCTCGACAAGCAGCAGAATCCTCAGGATTGCTCTCTGCTATGTTTCTCGTGTTTGGCACGTTTACCATTGCTGCAGGAGTGTTGCTTGTGCTCACGATAATTATGCTGCTCGCCGATGTTCGTAGAAGTGAACTAGCGATTGCACGGGCTTTAGGTCTACGTTCAAGCGACGCTCGAGCTTTCTTCGTACAGGAGGGACTGGTTCTTTCAGTCATAGCAGGTGGCCTTGGCTCGCTACTCGGATTGGGTTTGGCATGGGTCATATCCGTTGGTTTTTCCTCGATTTTTGCTTCTGTTGGGGCTCAGTCATTCCGTTTTGATTGGACGTTAGATTCGTTTTTATCCGGGTGGATTTGGGGGTCCCTTCTCGCTATTGGTCTGCTATGGGCTACTGCGTTTTGGAATGCTCAATTGAATATCGTCAAGGCACTTCGTGGTGGACGCCTCGTTCTCTCAAAGGGAGTGCCGTGGGGGGTCTTATTGATCCAGATTATTGGTTTAGGAGGACTCGTCTTGTGTCTTGGAGGCCTCTTTGTAATTGGTACTTCAAGTGGATTGTCCTACGCCGCATATGTCCTCAGTGGGGTGTTTACATTGCTCACTTTTGTTCCCCTTCTGACGTGGCAACTTCCAGTATGGCTCTCATCTCGGCCAAGATGGGCGCGATGGAGTCGACATGGTCCAAGAAATACCCTAGGGGCTCTGGGAAGTTCCTGGCTTGTATGGACATTACTCTTGGGGCCGATTGACCCGATTCGGTCCTCAATGAAAGCTGATGAACTCACCTTCATCGTTCTCGGTCTCCTCCAAGTGTTCTCGGGAGTCATGGTTCTAACCAGCATTGCGCCGTTGGCCGTTAAGCGGATTACAAAGTCAAAGATTATTACACGAAAGTTTGGCGTTGTTGGCCCAGTTTCACTGGCTCATCCTCTTGCCCATCCAGTCCGAACTGCAGTCGTCATGGGCATGTTCTCAATAACCATGTTTTCAGTCGTTGTACTCTCTGGATATACGGCTCAATTTGACACCTATTCCTCATCCTTTGTTGAAGACGCAGAAGGTGAATTTGAACTGCTCCTCACCTCATCACGCTCTCGACCAATTGAACTGGACAGTGACCCATCATTGTGGGGAATTGAACACGAAGCAATGACCAATATCGATGCAGTTGGTCGCATCCACCGTGCACCGGTTCATCTTGAAGATGCCTCAGGGGAACGGATGCCGTATTTGCTGAGAGGTTTTGATGAAGGCTTTTCTTCTCATGGTGGACTGCCGCTCTACGCTTGGGATGAAGGGTTAGGGGAGACGGAGAAAGAGGCATGGAACTCCATTGAGGAATTCGAGGATCTCGTATTCCTTGACGCCTCCTTTGGGCTTGAATCAACCACAGATGGGGCAACGATTGTTCCATTACAATTTTCAATTGGAGATTCAATTTCCCTAATTGACTTTTCAAATCCTAAAAACACGCGAACTGTACGAGTTGGGGGATTCCTCCAACAATCGTCGTACATCTTTTCACCGGGTGTTTGGATGAATGGGGAAATCGTCGAGGAACAGTTTGGAGGTGAAGTCACACGGATGTATGTGAGCGTTTCAGATTCCGCTCAACCCTTCAACGAATCAGCTTCTTCTGATTCAGTTTCAGCCCAAGGCAAATCAGAGCAAGTACGTGAAGCAGCATTGGAACTTGATTCAGTTTTGGCACAATCACTGGCTGAACAGAGCGTTTCAGTTCAAACCGTTTCAGAAGAAGTCATGGTGATACAATCGCTTGTTCTTGCAATCCTCTCACTCTTCCAGGGGTATTTGGCGCTTGGACTCATTGTCGGAGTTGCAGGAATTGCAGTCGTCACGGTGCGAAACGTCAGCGAACGCAGAACCACCATCGGTATGTTAAGGGCGATAGGGTTCCGTCAGAGCCATGTTTTGGCTATTTTCATTATTGAGGTTTCATGGATTGCAGCCTTAGGGATGCTAAACGGCCTCTTGATCGGCTATGGATTCCATCTCGTCCTCTACAAAGCAATATGGGAGGCTGAAGGGGCAGCGTTTGTGTTCCCATGGGCATCAACACTAATGTTATTTATTTCAGGTTGGTTCATCGCTCTGGTGGCTACTTACGGCCCGACGAAACGAGCATCAAAGATTCCACCATCTGCGGCTCTGAGGAATATGTAAATCTTTGAAGTAAATTCTATTCAGTGGAAAATTACAAAACTTATGCACTACTTCCACCTTATTATGGCCCACTGCGCTGTAATCTATACGCCTATTAGAGGTAAATATCGCTCTATATCCTATCCACATCTTCGCGTTAGTATAAATACGACAGATGGCGTGGGAAGGGATACCGAACCTTCGGGGGTATTGACATGAAGAATATGACACCTATGATTCTCGGATTGCTAATGTTAACCAGTTTTTTTGCTGGCATTGACTTTACCGAGTTGGAAGAAACCGTGGTGATTGAGGACGCAGGAGCACGCGCAGGCGCAGATCCATCCGTCCTTGCCATTACGACACCTAAAGAAACAGTTTGCGACGCCAACGGGTGCCGCAACGAACTAAAAGTTGGTGAAGTCACCAACTTTGCCGCATACATCCAGAATATCGGTGATGCGTCGGTTGACGAACTAAGTTACACGGTTACCGTGTACCTTACCGATTCTTCCGGTGCAGTCGGCATGATCGCAAAGGATGTCACTGGAAATGATTTGCAGTGGGAAAACCTCGACGCTATTTGTGACGATGGTACTGTTTGTGACTTTGATTCATCTGTCACGCCTCACCCATTCTCTGCTAACTCCTATCTCGGAGCTGGGAAATATACACTAAAGTATGCTGGACAAGATATCGCATGGACTCCTACTCAAGGACTCTACATCATTGATATCTCAGTAGACTCTCCAACTGATGCTGACATCGCAAACAATGCACAGCAAATTGAGGTCCGAGTTACTGACTGGTTTGATATTAAGGTGGACTTGGAATGGGACGACGGATCAACTTCCGTCACAGGATCGGACCCAAGCGGCTTCACACTCACCGTCACGGCGGACGGCTCAGATACATTCTCCCCTCGAAATGTTGAAATCCGTCTCGCAC
>JABJFP010000204.1 GCA_018662715.1 Methanobacteriota archaeon
GATGCGCTGTGAGTGAGGGTTGCTTTCATATAGCCCATGATGGTCGCTGGCTTCGCAGGAAGTATCCCTATGGCACAATGGCACGGAATTTCACGACGCAAACCGTCCGGCGGACGCAAGGTACAAGCACGCGGTAAGCGTTCAACCGAAATCTCAACCGAGAAGCAATTTGCTCTCGTTGGCGAACCAAAGCGAAAGATCTACCGAAAGACAGGTGGAAACTCCATGGTCCGTGTTATGGCTGCAAACCAAGTCAGCATCAGCAACTCCAAGACTGGAAAGGCCACTCTAGGTACCATTCACAGCGTTATTGAAAACGCCTCAGACCCCAACTACGTTCGTCGTAATATTTTGGTAAAGGGTGCTGTTATTGAGACCGATAAGGGCTCAGTAAAAATCACTTCTCGACCTGGAAAAGACGGCGTTATCAACGGCGTTTTGATCGAGTGAATACCACCGACGGCCTCAAGTGCACTGGGGCATAACCCCTACATGAGGCGATACGATGGACCATAACCCCGACCGATTGTGTATCTGGCCTGGTTATTTCGACATGAAACTTTCACGGCGCAACGGGCGTCGTGTTCCAAAGGATTCTTCCGTCTTGAAGCCCGATTTGGAAGGCTTGTTTATGGCGGCGCGTCAGGCAGGTCTCAAGAAAATCAAGCGAGAAGAGCATACGTCACATCCAAGCCGCCCTCATGGAAAGGAAGGTCGGTTGTGGGTTTCAGCGGCCGGCGCCAAGTCCAGTATTGGTGCTGGTTCAAAAGAAGAAGTCCTGCAACTTATCGGCGGCCAATGGAGGCAAATGCAACGTGATCAGCGAAACCAAGCCGAAAAGCAGGCTTCACAAGGTCCTCAAACCGGTGACCGTAGAGCCCGTTCTCAACGTAAAGCCCCAACTCAACAACGTTCCGGCGGATTCAAAAAACGGTCGAAATTCAAGAAGTGAACTTAATTCAGAGATGTTTTTCTTAAACATGGTTTGATAACCAAACGGGTGGGAAAAGTAACATGCGCAGAATGGTTTCGTTTGTTTTCGTCCTCCTCCTGTGCCCGATGCTGCTCCAAGGAGACCTCGCTCCAGAGATGCAGGAAGAAGAGCCACAAGCCGTCATCATCACCGTTGATAGCACTAACCTACGATTTTCTCCCTCTTCAGTCACCGTTGTTGAAGGAGATACCGTGCGTTTCTTTTGGAGCGGACAAGCCTTACCACACAATGCGGTTGAATCTAATGAAATCTTTGACTCTGGAGAGCCCCAGCGCGATGTTGATTATTCCTTTACCTTCGAAATCGGTATGAATGGGACCTATGACTTTGTCTGTGAACCTCATGCTGCGTTTGGGATGGTCGGGCAAATCATTGTTGAACCTGCGCCGCTTGTAACTGAAGAAAACACGACCAATGAATCTGACATCAATTCCACAATGATGGATGATGAAAGTCTTCCATTCCTTTCTACAGCGTTGACTTTTACAGCGATTGCAGCAAGTGTTGTCGCCGTGCGCCGTCGTCACTGAGGTAGTTCGTGAAGCCATCCAAATACGTCTTCTTCAGTTTCGTTTTGGATTCCAGTTAAGGCGTCATACAGCTGGGTAGTGACTTTACCCGGCAGTCCATCTCCGTACACGCGCCTCTCATCACCATGGGTAATGCTGCCAATCGGTGAGATGACTGCAGCGGTTCCACAGCAAAAAGCCTCATCTGAGGTCATGGCAAATTCCGCATTAACCCTTGTCTCATGAACGCTGTAGCCGAAGTGGCGAGCGAGTTGAATGATCGAATCACGGGTGATTCCCGGAAGAATCGTACCGGTCAATTCCGGAGTGTAAATCACGCCATCTTTGACACAGAAAAAGTTGGCAGCCCCGACCTCTTCGATGCAAGTATGCGTTTCTGCATCAAGGTAAATCACTTCAGCATAGCCTTCTGCTTTTGCTTCTTTGCTGGGCTTCATGCCTGGTGCGTAGTTTCCGATAGCCTTGACTCCACCTGAGCCACCTGGTGCGGCTCGGTGATGGCGTTCCGAGATGAGAAGGTCGATTGCATTGACTCCGCCTTTGAAGTATGGTCCGACTGGTGTTGCATAAATCAAAAACGTATAGGATGGGGCGGGAGCGACTCCCAAAATTGGGCCGCTACCCATGAGGAGGGGTCGCACATACATGGCGCCTTTTCCGGTTGGTGGAACCCAGTTGATGTTTGCCGCAACAACTTGTTCTGCAGCGTCAACGAATACTGATTCGGGGACAGGTGGCATCTTCAGGCGGTCTGCGCCTCGTTGCATACGGCGTGCATTTTCTTCAGGCCTGAAAAACACAACACGGCCTTTTGAAGTTCGAAACGCCTTCATTCCTTCAAACAAGCCCTGTCCGTAATTGAGGACACCAGCAGCTGGTGACATTGGGATGTTTCCGTAGGGTTGTAGGCGGCCAGGCATCCATGGCTCATCACCTTCGGTTTCAGTGATGTACATCGTCTCAGTAGGGGTGAGGGAAAAGGTGAGGCTATCCCAATCAAATGATTCATTCATGGCCTTTCCCTCGCTGGTAAACAAAGCCATGCTCGTTGGGCTTTCAAGCATTCCTCTTGTTAGGGTTGGCTCCTAAACCCGGACTCGCTTTTCTTTCGTAAAAGACCACGGATGGGTTCTAATGGGGTCGGCAGGTAAGCACAGTGCGGGGCAGTATCATGGACGGTAGGATGGGCGTAGTGACCGGGCGTTACCGGTCCTATGAACAGCAGACTGAGGGCGTGGGGAAATCCCAAACGATATTGGAATTATTTGGACGAATGGACGATGGACGCTCCGTCTGCTTGTTGGCTAAGGGTCAACGTCCAACATTTGAGATCGCACCTATCGGGCCATGGGACGTTAACGAAGAAATTCCACCGTTTTTGGCTGACCGTATCGACTCTGTCTTGAAAATGGAGCACGTCGTGGGAATTGAAGGCCCTGTTGTCAAATTGACAGAACTAGGAGACCGTCCTGTTTGGGCAGTAGAAGTTGAGCAACCGTTTCATGTTCCTTCCCTACGTAAACAGTTACGATCCCAATCATGGCGGGTATTTTCAGGAGATATTCCATTTGTCAATCGCCTTTTTCTTGACGGGGATTTAGGGATTCACATCGGGTTCAGTGGTGAACTCATCGACGAAAGGGACGGCCCAGAAGAAGGTGAGAAGCTGGTTCTGGAAGCAGGAGGTGCAGGCCGATATCCTGTTGACCTTACCGTTATTTGTCATGTTGACGACCTTCAAGCAAGTGAGCCGTTTAAAATTCCTTTCCGTATGTTTTCATTTGATTTGGAAACAAGCATTGAACACGAAACTGTTCTTTGTGCAGCGGCTTGGATTGAAGATATTGCAACCGGTGAACGAAAATCATTCTCGTATCGCGGGGATGAAGCAACCATTCTACGAGAACTCACTGAACTTGTACGCACGCACGATCCAGACATTATCACGGGTTACAATATTGACAATTTCGACCTTCCTCGTCTTGCAGACAGGACAGCAGCATTGACGAAGAAAAAGGACTGGAAGGCCCAATCACAATTGCTGGGATGGGGGCGCACCCCCGTTCTTGAATCAGAAATGAAGCGCAATCGGGATGCTTTGGTTCCCAAACGACAAACAAATCGGGCTTGGAATGTTGCTGGACGTGCCGTAATGGATACGTGGTGGCAGGCACGACAAGCGCTCAAACCTCGCCGAGAAACTCTTTCTTTTGTCGCAACCTTGCTCTTTCCCGACGATGAGGACAAGCATAAGATGGATGTTGATGCCTCCAACATGGACCATGAATGGGCAACTCGGCCTGATGAAGTCATGGAATATTGCGTCAGAGATGCAGAATTACCGTTAGACATCTTGCAAGCTATTCAAGCCGTGAGGCGCAAAGAAGCGGTCGCTTCGGTAGCAAAGGTTCCCTTTGAAACAGCAGCAAACGGCAGCACAAGTCAGTTGATTGATTCATTGGTCATTCGTTTGGCGGATTCAAAAAATGTTGCAGTTCCGCTCACAGGTTCTGCGGAAGCAAAAGAAGGTCAGATTACAGGCGGTTATGTTCACGATGTTGAAGCAGGCCTCCACCCTTGGATTGCCGTTTTGGATTTCAAGAGCATGTATCCGTCAATCATGATTGGTCACAACATCTGCTACACCACTCGAGTGGATCCGGGCCAATCCGACCAACCAGGGGAAGGGGAAGAAGTTCATACTGCGCCAACGGGAGCGGTGTTCCGTCATCAGTCGTCTCGCAAAGGACTGGTTCCAGAATTATTGGAAATGCTCATGGCTAAACGGGACCAGCACAAGGCTGCTCTCAGCATCTCAAAATCCACCGGCGACCAAGGTTCAGTTGAATTTCATGACGCCATGCAATATGCTGTTAAGATTCTCATGAATTCCTTTTATGGCGTCTTTGCGAGTGGCTTTTACCGCTTTACCCATCGTGACCTTGGCTCCTCGATTACCGCTTGGGCGCGACAAAACATCAAGACGATTATTGCTGCTCTTGATGATGAAGGGCACGGCGTAGTATATTCTGACACTGACTCAATCTTTGTTCGTAGTCCAGTGGGCAAGGATGCCCCCAGCTATCTGTCCGAAGAAGATATTGCAGCAATCGACCGTAAGGACGCTGAGGGACTGGCAAAACAAGCCAAGTTCCAAGAGGCTTTAGACGGCATGGTTTCGTTCGGTCAGCAAATTGCTCAGCGTTTCAGTAAGGCTTCTGCAGTCTTGGAATTTGAGCGCGGGCTGTCTGTCTTTTTCAGTCATGGTGCCAAAAAGCGATACATTGGGCAGGTGGTATGGCCTACCAATGAAATGTTGGTAAGGGGCTATGAAACCCAGCGTACCGATTCGTTTGCTTACTTGACAGCCACTATGAAAGAGATCTTTTCTTACGCTCTGGCCGACCAAGGTGAGGCGCTTGTAGACTATGCTTTGAGTCGCGTTCAAGCATTAAAAAATAAAGAAGTTGATGCCAGTGAATTGATTCTTGCAAAATCCTGCAAAGGAAAAATTGTGCGTACTCCCGTCAAGGAAATTAGAGATGTGGACTTTACGAAGGATTATGTTAATCCCGATAGCATGGCCCAGGTCCGAGTTGCTCAACAACGTATCAAGAGCGGTTTGGGCTTTACTTCAGGGATGAAAGTGTCCTACGTTGTTGTCAATGCTAACCATCGTCCAATGAACGTTGTTCCTTGGTATGAAGCCGAGGAAGGTGGAGGTATTTCTGATTATGATGGTCGCTTTTACGCCGAACGATTGGCAACGGCGGTTGGAAGAATTACCGAAGTCTTTGGTTGGAATGCAAAAGACCTCTACACTGGGAACCGGCAAACCTCCCTGTTTTCGTTTTAGATACAACCAACTCATGGAAGCCCTTTTCATGAACATACCACTACCGCAATGCATGGGAAGTATGCTGAAGCCCTTGTTGCTGTCAACCTTGATGCTGTGTTCTGCATTGTCAGGTTGCATCTTTGAAGACGAAGATTCGTCTTCAGGTGGGGAGCTGCTTGCAGTATTTTCGGTTTCTGAGACATCAAATGTGCGAGTTGGAGACACGTTAACATTTGATGGTTCCAGTTCGACTCCAAGTGATGGTTCTCTGACGTACCGTTGGAATTTTGACAGCGTCGGTTCTAACGATATTGATGCTACTGGGCGCACTGCAACATGGTCATTCAATGCCCCAGGAACTTACGAAGTTAGTTTGGAAATTTCTGATGGAACACGAACCTCAGAACAAATTCGAACGGTTACCGTGGTCGAAGCGGGTGCTGTAGAACCCATTGCGAATATCGCCCAATATGCTGATGATGAAGATTGCGAGGACGATTCCATTGATGAGGACCGAGATATCATTCTCTGGATTTGTGCTCGGGACAAAACCAACACGGACCGTTCGGTTACGGAAACAACAACCGTTTCTCTTGATGCCTCAACTTCTGAATCAGGAGATTCTTCTCAATACATTACCGATTGGTTTTGGGATTTGGACCTTAACGATGACAAAGATAACGATGGCGACAGCGAAAATGATGACGACCTATCCGGAGAGGATGTTGAGTGGAAGAACGTTGCACCAGGGGAGTACGAGGTCGGCTTGACCGTCACCAACAACGTCGGTATGACGGACAGTACAACCATCGATGTCTTCGTCAACTATGCAGGATACTGGGAAGATTTTGAGATTGGAGGGAATACATCAAACAATGCTGTAGAACTTGATTTTGACGTCATGATTCATTATGACAAAGATAGCGGGAACACCATTCGTAAACTTGTTGCAGAACTTGCTTATCCTAAAGAAGATGATGACTGGATCCCTGGAACCAATTCAGCCAACAACAACAAACTTGACATATATTCTTACAACGAAGACAATGATGAAGCAACGAATACGAGCGAAACTGCCGATGAATCCCGCGACGAGGGTGATTGCGATTCTGAGCAATACTGTGTAGAACTTCCAATGTCATCATACCTGTTCACCGACGGTGATACGACTTATGGGGACGGAGAATGGACATTGAGCGTTCATAATGAGCGTGCTAACGATATCAAAGTTGACCGGTTTGTTATACGTCTCTATTACAAGTGAGTGTTGGAGGTTCATTCATCATGCGCCGCACACGAATCATTGCTACCATCGGGCCAGCGAGTGAAGAGCGTTCTCTTCTCACTCAACTCATGGAATCAGGAGTCGATGTTTGTCGTCTCAATTATTCTCATGGCGAGCCTGAAACAAAAACAGAACTCTACCAGCGAATTCGTTCAATTGAAGACGAACTTGGGCGACCGACCTGCATTCTTGCCGACTTGCCCGGGCCTAAACTTCGCTTGGGTTCTTTTCCTGGCGTAGTCATGCTAGAGGCTGGCTCAACGGTTGAACTCGTTTGTGGTTTGAATGAAATGGAATCGACAGATGGGAGTGCTCTCCCCGTTCAGTACGGTGGCCTTTCTGCAGAACTCAAACCCAACGACCCGATTCTAATTGCAGACGGTCTCATTCGTATGGTCGTCGTTCAAACTCCAGGAACTCCCAACTCTACTGTGACCTGCCGCGTAGAAGATGGCGGCCCCGTAAGTAGCCGTAAGGGAGTCAATGTTCCGGGAACATTGGTTGAACTACCAGCGATTGGGCCTAAAGACGAGAAAGCGATGGCCCATGCTCTTGAACAAGGTGCTGACTACATTGCAGTGAGTTATGTTAGGACAGCAGAGGATCTTATTCCTGCTAAAAACGCAGTAAAAGCAGCATCAATGCACGTACCCATCATCGCAAAAATCGAACATCCTTCGGCTTTGGTTAATCTTGATTCAATTCTTGATGTGGCTGATGTAGTTATGGTTGCTCGCGGCGATTTGGGTGTTGAAATCCCTCTTGAAGATGTACCCATGGCCCAACAGACCATTATTGACAAAGCCCTTGAGCGAGGCATGCCTGTAATTGTTGCAACTCAAATGTTGGACTCCATGACCCTTCAACCTCGTCCAACACGGGCTGAAGTAAGCGATGTGTCAACCGCAATTCGTCATGGCGCAACAGGAGTCATGCTGTCAGGAGAAACAGCCTCCGGAATTTATCCTCTTGAAACGGTCAAAACGATGGCGAAGATTGCTTATGCTACGGAACAAGGACTGGCATCACATGACCAGCGGCCAAATGCGTTGGCCCGATTCCGCTCAACCCGTGCTGTTGCTCATGCTGGCGTTGAACTCGCAAAGGAAGCTGGAGCAACTCGTATTGTCGTTGCAACCGAGCACGGTAATGCGCCTCGTTTAGTATCCGGTTACCGGCCTGACATTCCGGTTACTGCTGTTAGCGACCGCCTACGGGCACTCAGGAGAACCTGTTTGTTACCGGGTGTGGATTCAGTTTTGGTCAAAGAACACGAGCGGGGGTCACAAACCATGAAAGAGGCAGTTCGGTTGCTTTCGATTCAAGGTCGAATAGGTCCAGGAGAACGAGTCGTCACCATATCGGGCAGTCCTCTCGCCATGCGTGGAGCAACCAGTACGCTCAGGTTGTACCGTATTGACGAGAATGGCGAAATCATAGGTTCACAGTGACTTAGGCACCCATTTTGGTCTAACTTGATGAGACTTCAAGAAAATCGAACGCGTCGCGGTTTTCATATAGGGGTTGCTTTTCGGAAGGCTTGCTAAGGAGCGATTACCATGCCATCACAATGGGAAGACAGAAGCAAGCCACACCGTAACATCGTATTTATTGGTCACGTCGACCACGGAAAGTCCACAACCGTTGGACGTCTCCTCCTCGACTCTGGTCACATTCAAGCCCACGTTATCGAAAAGAACGAGAAGCTCGCTGCAGAAGCTGGTAAGGCCGGTTTCGGACTTGCTTACGTCATGGACGGACTCAAGGAAGAGCGAGAGCGTGGAATTACCATCGACGTCGCTCACAAGGAATTCTTTACTCCTGACTATTACTGGACCATCATCGATGCTCCAGGTCACCGAGATTTCGTCAAGAACATGATTACCGGTGCGTCACAAGCAGATACAGCAGTTTTGCTCTGTGCGGCAAATGACGGTGTTAACGCTCAAACCAAGGAACACGCTTTCCTCGCTAAGGTTCTCGGAGTTAAGGGACTTATTGTTCACGTCAACAAGATGGATATTTCCGGTGTTGACTGGGCAGAAGAAAAGTACATCAAGGCCTGTGGAGAAGTTTCCCAACTTCTCAAGATGGCTGGATTCAAGCCGGACGATGTCCCAATGATCCCTGCATCTTCCCTCAACGGAGACAACGTCTACGAGAAGTCCGACAAGTGCGCATGGTACAAGGGACCTACTCTCTTCGAAGCCATCAACGCTACTCCAATGCCAAGCAAGCCTCTTGACAAGCCTCTCCGCTTGCCTATCCAAGATGTGTACAAGATTTCCGGTATCGGAACTGTGCCTGTTGGAAAGATCGAAACCGGAACTCTAAATGTTGGAAAGAACGTCGTGTTCAACCCATCCCAGAAGTCCGGTGAAGTCAAGTCGATTGAAATGCACCACACCATGGTCGCGAAGGCCGAGCCTGGCGACAACGTCGGATTCAACGTTCGTGGACTTGCAGCAACTGACATCCGCCGTGGTGACGTTGCTGGATACTCCGAAAGCGAACCAACCTTCGTTCGTCACGACGAAACCTTCGTCGGTCAAATCCAACTTATGGACATCCCTAAGGCTGTCTCCGTTGGATACTGCCCTGTATTCCACGCTCACACCGCACAAGTTGCTGTGAAGTTCATGGAACTTCTAGAGAAGACCAACAAGGCTGGAAAGGAAGCTAACCCTTCCTTCCTCAAGACCGGTGACGCATGTCTCATCCGCTTCCAACCCACCAAGCCAATGGCTATCGAACAAATGGACAAGTTCCCTGAACTATCCCGCTTCGCTATCCGTGACATGGGTAAGACCGTCGCCGCTGGTGTCTGTCTGAAGATTGATAAGAAGTGA
>JABJFP010000205.1 GCA_018662715.1 Methanobacteriota archaeon
CCTGTTGATGTGTTGAAAAGTCTGAAAAATTGGGGTCCGGCAACCCACAAACCTCGATTTGCGACGTCCTCGACCATGCCGGTAATTTGTATGTTTCCATTTGCGCCAAGTACGTTATCGCCCCATGTAGTGAGCCATTCTTCGTTGGTAATGTCCCAGCGGGCTACGCCGATGCCTGAGAGGCCGATGTAGGCCACATCGTCAATCACGACGACCTCAGCGTCTGAACTTTCATCGTCAGTTGTCCAGGTGTCAACGACTGTCATCGTTGCTTTGTCAATCAGGTAGACGCCAGTGTTGGTGCCGGCAAAGATGGTCGTGCTGTTGACGGCAACTTCAGTTACTTGGCCAACAGAGGACGAAAATGCGTTGCACGTGGCCACGGAAATGAAATTTCCGGACAGGCTGTACTTGCACAGCCCCAAATTCGTTCCTGCATACATTGTGCTGCCATCGAGTTCAAAATCATAGAACCTCTGTGGGCGTTCGTAAAAGCCTCCATCAAGCACCTTGGTTGCTGTTGTTCCGTCCCATATCCATGCTCCGCTATCGGTTCCGATCCACAAGTCATTCCCACTGGCTTCAACAGAGTAGACATTATCGTTCGTAATTCCAGTGGTCACACTATCCAAAGTTGACAGTGATTGGCCGGTAACGATGTCCTTTCGAGCCACGCCAAACCCTTCAATTCCCATGTTCATTGTTGTGCCAATAACGGCTACCTGGACGTAATTTAGACGGCTGGATGAGGTTGAGCCCCACGTGTCAAGGAAGGTGTTATTGGCTAAATCATACCGCAACAAGCCTTCATTACTGGCGATGAATCCAACGCCACCATAGATTGCCACGTCGTAGGTAAGGACGAACGACTCAAGGATCCGAGTAGGATTGCTTGCAGAAGTCGAGTCTGCTGTCGCTGTGTAAACCCCATAAGGCTGTACAAACAGAAGTTCACATCCGAGGACAGTGCTGCAGTCTCCGGTTGAATCGATGTCTCTGATTGACTTTGTACCTGCAAATTGCCCGTATTCGTTCCCTGCTGGGATGTTGCCCCGAACAACCCCATTTTCTACAAGATATATGCCGTCAGCATACGTGCCTACCAAAATCGTATCACCTGCTCGAGAAAGCGTGTAGACATAGTCATTGATTGGAATTGGTTCAAGCCAAACTGACGCAGCAAGGTCGAATCGTTCAACCACTTTGGAGTAGAATCCCGCACCATACAATATGCCGTTGTATTCGAGAACATCATTGATGTCGCTGTCAAAAGGTCCAGTTGCAAACAGAATTTCATCGGTAAGGCTGCTTTGTATATTGGCCTCTATCAACATCAACTTCCCGTTGCCGTTCGTCGCCACATGGGTGTTGGTTGCGGGAGAGCGAGAGCCAAGGCTGTTCCAGGGCAGAAGAGTGAGTGATGGTGATTCAGTCAAATTGATTTGATCAAGTCCAATCGATGTCGAAAAGACTCCGTTATTCCGGTCGTATCGCACCAATTCATCCCCAGACAAGATGTGAATTACATCACGATTCGATGCCATACCATATATTTCGTCTGCTGGAAGGAAATTTCCAGAATCCCATGTAGAGAGCCATGCGCCGGTGTTGTAATTGAGGCGAGCGATTCCGCTGTCGAGTGAGGCAAACAAGAGTTGCCCTCCGACCGTTTCTATTTGGGTGATGGTGTCGCTATGCAACACATTTTGAGTGGAACTAAATCCCGTGCCCCATGCTTCGAGTGCGGCATCTGAATTGATGTCATACCGGGGAACTCCGTTGTTTGTTCCAAGATAGAGGACGTTGCTTTGTTCGTGTATGTCGTACACTTCAGTGATGCCAAACCATAATGTGGTTGTGTAGCCATTGGATGCTTTGAGCTCCCATTCCGAAGCGACGGAGTCGTATTCATACAGTGAACCGTTGTTGTATGCAGCGAAAATCCCAGCAGTGAACACTTTGAATACAGCAAGCCCATCCATTCCAAGGGGTGCAAGTCCGGGCTGCAGCGTACCATCATCGCGTGAAATCGTTTTGAATTGGCCGCTCGTTGTAGCAATGTGGATGTTTCCGTTTGGTCCAACTTCAATCCCTACGATGTCACCCATTTGCTCATCGAGGGTAAAACGATCAATAATTTCCGGATTGTTATTTGCATCGAGTACATAGACAGCGTTTCCGGTACTGAGATAGAGTTGTCCATCGTCAGGGTGCTGGGCAGAATGGAGGTCCGAGATATTGACTTCGTCAAAGAAAGCGATTGGGTCTGATGGTGCTAGTACCTCAAGGGTGAAATCCGTAACCGTAGCGTTCGCAGGTATGGTCCAACCAGCCCCAGTTGCGCTGTTTGGAGCCAATCGGTCCGCGTACGGGTTTAATCCATCAAAGGAATTCAGAGAACCCAGTGGGCCGTAGCCGCTAAAGTCAAACAGGCGGTCACTGGTATCCCGTGCAAGAAGCAATGGAGAATCGATGACGAGGCCGTCGGAACCGTTGACATACACCTGCAGGCTAACGTTTGATACTTCAGCACCGGGTGCAAATTCAAGATTCCAGTCAGCGTAAGCCTGTGAGTTGGTTGTAGGGTCATTTCCCCCAGTGGTAGAAAGTTCCAACCAACCTGAATCAACACTTCCCGACTGTGGCCATGATACTTCGCCATCTATGGCGTTTGGAACACCTTCAGCAGACACGAGCGCTGATGACCAAGTTGAGAGGAGAAGAAGGACGACTAAGGTAACAGAATTGTAACCTAATGAAGCGTTTTTATTTCTTTCCACCATATCCTAAAATCAATTTTATGAGTATATAATATGGTGTTCAACAAGACCAAATCTCAGACCCAAACCGTTTGTACAGATGGCGCTATTCATTGTTGGTTCTTTGTTGATTTAACAGTTCAGTATCTTCAAAGCAATTTCAAGGCATACTACACCTGAACACCTCGCCGAAATAGAGGTTTTTCTAGATGAGTTTGGATGCCGTAAAGTTGCCACATGGGCGGCAACACCAACCCATCATTTCACAACAAGAAGAAATGCAACAACTCGCCTCAGCATCTTCGCTTACAAGGTGAGACGACGGCTGAACTATCGGCTCAAATGGCTAAGAGGCCGTGCCTGAACCGTCCTTGCGTGCCTGGGTTCACATGGAATGAGCATTTGGGATAGAGGCGGAACGCCTCAAACAGGCGTGAACAATCTTGAAGTTGAACAGGTTCACCCTCCTTCTATGCGACCGGTTCATCTTCTGTTGATGCTGGTCGTTCTCGCACCAGTTACAGGATGCCTCGGCGGCGATGGAGATGGCTCAGATACAACCGGCACCTACACCGTTGATTCGTCCATGACGTCCATTGAATTGGAGACGAAATCCGCAGATTATCTTGACGAATCAACCGTTGAGTGGAGCCTTGATTCTTCAACCATCATCGAAGCCATTGAGGCGGCTGGTGGCCACGTTGTCGGCGTTCTCTTCTCCCTTACCTACGGTGAAGACGAGACCTCGGGAGGTCCGCTTTGTACGGGCGGCGAGGCCAATGCACCCGACACGATTACAGGAACTGCTACCAAGGGTGAATGGACCCTTATGGGGTCGGGAGAAAATCCCGGGTCTCATGAGGTGAACCTAACTTGGCACAACGCTTCCCTTCTCACCGATGTGATCGAAGGATTGACAAAGAGTGAAATCGAAGATCAGTTGGCCTTTGGTGAGGAGGCTTTGGGTGCCTACAATCTGGCTGTAACGGTTGATGCGGAGGCCTTCAACAGTGCCCTCTGTTCACACAACGACGATGGCGAAGAGGTCACCACCGTGGTCAGTCTGCTCGTTTTGGATTTCACTATTCTCAACGAAGATGGTGAAACGTTGACGAGCATGGCAGTCGGAGACGGCTCTCTCCCAGTCATTTTGTTTGCAGGATGGATCTTCTCCGTTGCGTTTCTCGTCGTTTATATTTCCACCAAGCAGCGCGACAGATTCCATCTTGACCTAGATTTTGGTGAATCCGAAACCGAGGTCGTTGAGGGCGAATCCACCTCCGACGGTGAAACCCTCGTCGATAGCTACCGTGCTCGAGTCATCACCCTTTCCGCCTTGTACGTGGCCCAAGGTGTTCCTTGGGGCTTCATCACCGTGACGATGGTCACGTTCCTCGCTGCAGAGGGTGCTGACGCCGGAGACCTCGCCTATCTGTTGACCCTCGGCACCTTGCCATGGTCATTCAAGTTCCTTTGGGGTCCCATCATTGACCGCTTCCAAATACCGGCTCTTGGACGCCGTCGTCCATGGATTCTCATTGCCCAAACGGGCATGGTAGCGCTGCTCGTGACCATGCTGATGGTTCCCGATTTGACCAATAACATCTCACTCCTCGGTGCGCTGTTCTTTGTCTACAACGTGTTCACGGCTCTGCAAGATGTTTCAACCGACGCCCTTGCTGTAGATGTGCTCCAATCTCACGAATTCGAGCGTGTCAACAGTTACATGTTCACGGCCAAGTCTTTGGGTGGTATCATCGGGGGCGCAGGGCTCGGCACCATCATCGGTGTTGTTGGCATCCGCGGCGCCTTTTTGATTCAGATTCCGATTTTGGTGGTCATCATGATGGTGCCGCTCTTCATGCGTGAACGTCCCGGTGAGAAACGCTTCCCGTGGGAGGATGGCGACCCTGATGAGAAGGTCGAAAATGCCGAGGAAGGCGGCGAGGAAGTTCGAGACTTTCGTGTCATTTTGAGCAACATCCGAACGGCTTTTTCGGTTCGTTCAGCCCAACTCGGTATCGTGGTCAGCCTCGTCATTTCCCTCGCCTTCATTCTCATCCCTATTCTTCCGTTGCTCTTCCTCCAAGAATTGGGTTGGACTCAAGAAGAGTTCAACGCCACCAAGGGCGGCATCATCCTTGTGGTGACGATGTTGGGCGCCATGGCCGGTGGCGAACTTGGTCGGCGCTTTGGGGGCAAATCAGTGCTGATGTTTGCGGCTCTCAGTGCTTCATTAACAACCTTAACTTGGGGCATGCTTGATTCCATGTGGGGCGAAGGTTGGTTCATGATGGTGGTGTGGATTATTCACACCTTCCTCTGGGCCATCGTCTCCATCTGTGCGTATTCTCTGATGATGCGGGTCACCTGGGCCGAAGTGGGTGGAACGCAATTCACAGGCTACATGGCGATGATGAACCTCTCCGCCATCATCGGCAGCGATGTAGAAGATGGACTGATAGTCGTATTGTGCGGCAAAGATAGGTGCCAACTGGTAGCCGATGATGGCGGAGAGGTTCATCATCGCCATGTAGCCCGTGAATTGCGTCCCACCCACTTCGGCCCAGGTGACCCGCATCATCAGAGAATACGCACAGATGGAGACG
>JABJFP010000206.1 GCA_018662715.1 Methanobacteriota archaeon
CGAGGAAAGAGAACAAAGTGGTCCAAGGCGACCAACTCTTCACCCCCAAGGTTTTGCAGAATCGTTTGTTCTACAAAATTTTGAATGTCTTCCCCCGCCTCGGGAAGAGGCGTTCCTTCCGAATATAATTGCAAAGCCATTGGATGGCCGCCAAGGGCTTTTGCTATTGAAAGGCGGCGCTCCAAGTCCAAATGCTCTCCTAACAAATGGGTTGCATCTTCAGGGTCAAGGGCGGGCAGTTGCCGGTATTGACACTCAATCTCAAACGGGAGCGGGGTTCGGCCAACAAGAAGAAGTGTCGTTGAGTTGTCGCATTGAAACGTTTCAATCATGTCTTTAATCTTCGGAGCGTGTCTTGATGAAATTAAGTGAACATCATCAATCACAAACATTTGCTTCTTATCTGTGGCCTCAAGAAGTGACGCTAATGCCTCTGTATCGTGTGGAAGCGGATTAACAGTCGGAAACCACTGTTGAACGATATCCCTCATGTCAGAGAACTCATTGATGACTGCTGAGTGGGTTAGCGTGCCCTCAACTGAGGCACGGGCCGTCAGAGATTGCGCAACGGTCGTCTTTCCGATTCCGGATAAACCTCCGAGAAAAACAGGCTGACGTTGCCCAAAAAGAGATTCTAGATCGAGAAGGGTTTCATTGCGACCGATGAGTTCAGTTGGCAGGTGGTTCTGATTGGTTTCATCTTCTCCCTGCTCAACATCAGCGCTTTCAGGATGCTCAAGTAGCCATAAACGGCCTTTTTCCGAGGCGTGATAGACTTGGCGTCGACGAGACCCGCCCCCGATGACGTGAGCAACACGAACGGTAATCAATTGCTCAGATTCCAACGAACTAAGAGGCCGGTTCAACCCAGAGCGAACAACACCCATCGCTTCGGCAAGGCCCGGGAGTGAAAGGTCACGAGGAACATCCCAGGCTTGATCCAAGGCCTCGGGAAAGGTACCAAGGTATCGAAGCAACTTCTCCTGCGAACGACTAAGCATATCTCTTCCATAATGCACTTCCTGCTTCTCCTTCATCAATCATCCCATTGGTTGCGTGAACCCTTCTCTTTGCGGGGTTGCCCTTTTGAGCCACCGTCCCTAAGGTGCCTCTATGCCCGTCGACCTCAGTTCGGCTGACCTCCCCAAAGAGGCGGGTGTTTATTTGTTCAAAACCGCAGAGGGAAGGGTTCTCTATGTCGGAAAAGCAACGCGCCTTAACGAGCGAATCCGGTCGTATTTCGCCTCAAATCCGGACCGACAAATGATTCCGGAACTCGTCGCAAAAGCCGATGATATCGAGTGTATCGTGACTCAAACTCCCCAAGCAGCCCTGATCCTAGAACGCCAGTTGATTCGAGAGCACATGCCGCGTTACAACTCAATGCTCAAGGATGGCAAATCCTTCCCCTACCTCGTCTTGACCAATCATGAGTTCCCTCGCATCATGTACACAAGATACCCCCCCAAGAATTCTGAGCAGTGGGGGCCATTCCCTAATGCTGGGGCTGCAAAACAGGTTATGCAATTATTACGGAGGCAGTTTGGAATTCGTGATTGTAAGGAACTGCTCCCCCAAGGATGCCTTTCCATGCACATTGGATTATGTGCGGGGCCTTGTGTCTCACCTGAAGGTTACAACGAGAATGTCAAGAACGTTCGCCAAATTCTAAACGGAAACGCTGCCGCTCTAACCGACGAACTGGTCGCTTCTATGGAGGATGCTTCTGCTCGTGAGGCCTTTGAAGAAGCTGCGAGGTTCAGGGATACCATTCGTGCAGTTCGGGCCACAACCAGCCAACATGTCGTTTCAAGCAAAGTCTACCGTGATTGCGATGCTATCGGCCTTGCTACCCAAGGAGAGTTGGCTGCTGTGGTCGTTTTGCATGCAGACGAAGGCATGGTCCAAGGTCAAGAAGCCTGGCCTGTAGTCTATGGAGGCGACATCGGTGAAACAATTTCCATGTTTATCTCAGAACATTATACTCACCGAAGGCCACCAAGACTTCTCTTGAGTCCCGTGCCAATATTTGATGGGCTTCAATCGTGGTTAAATCAACGAAGAGGAAGTTCAGTAGAAGTTCGTACGCCTCAACGAGGTGACCTTGAAAATTTAGCCACTCTCGCCCGCCAGAATGCTGAAATTCAACTTCAGCGGATGGCAACAAAAACAAGTGGGTCCCTAGAGCAACGAGCTGCAGATGATGGGGCAGCAGTTCTAGGATTGGACCAATTAAATTACGTCGTTTGTTTTGACATGGCGCAACTTCTTGGAAGTGAACGAGTTGGTGCAAGTGTCGTGATGAGAAATGGACGGCCTGCCAAAGATGAATACCGCAAATACGTGGTTAAAGGCGACGCTATCGACGATTTACGAATGATGAAAGAAGTGGTCGTAAGGTGGGCAAAGCGACAAGAAGAATGGCCCGACCTTCTTCTTATCGACGGGGGAGAAACTCACCTCAGTACGATCAAGAAGGCACTTGAAGAACACGGTTGGGCTGGACGCTTTCCCTTAGCGGCCTTGGCCAAACGTGAAGAAACCGTTTACCGGGACGGTCATGAGCCATTGGTTCTTGACCGACAAGGACGGGTAATGGTTCATGCAAGAGACGAAGCCCATCGTTTTGTCAATACGTTTCATCGCAAACGCCGAAGTAGAAACCGATTGGCGGACCCGCTTGAAGGCGTTGAAGGATTGGGTGCTAAAAAGTTGCAAACTCTTCTTCGCCATTTCGGAGGGAGAAAAGGTATCGAACACGCCGCCGTTAACGAATTGCTTACCGTTCCCGGCATTGGCCCATCATTGGCTCAACGAATCTATGATTCGCTGCACTGAACATCAGTAGTCATCTATTGAGGCCATGTCCTCTATGGACTCGCCACGCCGAAGCCCTGGGCTGGAAAAACCTACGAGGTCAGAAAATTCACTGTCTCCAAGTTGAGCCTTGTTGATGTTGCTTTCTCGCTGCTTCAATCGATTCTTTTTCGCCTTCTTCTTTCTGCGACGGCGCCGTATAAACAACACCAGCAGGAGAATTACGATGGTTGGATAAATCCAGAATTGAACTAAGAAATACATCCAACTGACATGTATTGTGTATGAAATATCATCACTGAATGTACCTGGTGGGATCACATAAGTTACGGTTTGGCGACCCCCATCTTCAGTCACTTTGAGATTACCTGATGTTGAGTTCCAATCTTGAATTTCAACCCCCCAAGGAAGTGTAAAAGAAATCGGCCCCGACATTTCAATCTCATAATCCTCCTCAACTGTTGTGTCAACTGCAGGGATGCTGAATTCATTGGGGTAACTGACTCCCTTCATACTGAACATCGAGTTCGTAATTCCTGAGGTAAGTGCATTGGTTGCCCATCCCATCGGTTGAATCAACGAAGTCGTCAAAGCATCTGCGACAACGTCAATGCCGATTCCTAAGAGAGGATTACTATCGTCGGTTCCTATTTCATCCGTATTGACGTCCAGCCCGACTGTGAATGTTACCCTTGGTATGGTAACTTTCAGCGTAATGGGTTCTTCGTCAGATATAGTTTCATCAGGGGCCTCGATTCCTGAGATTTTGGTTTTCAATTCAAAACCGCTTAAGTCCATTCTCTCTATGCTCTCATTTGATTCAATTTCAGTTCCAATTTCATGAATCGTGTCGGTTATGGTTTCTCCGAAAAGTTCGGTGAAGTCTTTCATTCCTTGCCGTGTAGCCGTCAGCGTGATATTTTTGTCACCAAGTGGAACTGTTGTATTTAGCGGCTGATCCATCCTGCTGGAGAGATCAATGACGAGGCGAATCAGGTCTGAAGGAATTGCTTCCATGGTAACTTTGGTCTTTTCATCTTGAGGGAGGTCATCAATAGGGATTCCAATTCGGTAAATACTGAGTTCTGCATCCAAGGCAAAGGTGAAACTAACGGACTGACTCCATTCATTCAAACTGAATTTTTCCCAATCCAGGTCTATTTTACTGTTTATGCATGTGGTTTGGTTTGCATAACAGATAACATCACCTTCTTCGTTCTTGATTTCACTTTCCCATGAGTAAGAGGGCCCTGTTCCTGTAAACGAAATATCTGTGCTCTGTGTTCCTTCAATCGTTTTTGTTAAGATGATTTTGGAGCTTCCATCCAGGGTAGTGATCCAAGATGGGACAAGGATTTCAACGGTTAATTCGGATGGTGGAAGCCCATCTGGTATGATATCGTCGAGATAACTTGAGTCAAGAACGGTTTCAAGCGTGATTCCTGAGTTCATCAAACGCTCCAAATCGTTTTGCTGTACTCCTCCAAGGAAGTCGTCTATCATTTCATTGGTGTTGTATTCCTTGAGAATGCTTATGAGGCTCATGTTTTGAATCGGAGCGCTAGTTGTCTGAAGGTAAACCGGATATGTTGCATCCATTGCGACCGAACCTTCGAGGCAATAGTTCAACTCTTGACCCGACACTACAGGTTCTGAGCAACCTGCTGAGTGTGTGTAATTAAGCCCCCCTGGCTGTTCAAAATTCCCGGTTCCATCCGCTTCAGAAACCCATTCAAGGTCGCTCATTGTAATGGTTCCCACGCCTGCTACGGTAGAACCAATTCCCTCCACAATATCTCCAATCGGGAACTGATCGGTAAACTGTGTGAGGTCAACGATGCCGTTATGGTAGGCAAGACGAATTCCATCGGAAGTAATCAGTGGAATGCTTGCATCCGAGGAAACTTCAAACATATTGACTCCCCAATCGGACAATGTTGCTTCATCCAAATAGTACAGGCCTGCTACAAAATCAATCGTGGCCGCATTTTCATCCCGTAAATCCAAAACCAAGTTCAGGTCAAGGGCTTTTGTTCCTTCAGCGACCCAAACCGTAGGGGTTTCTGATGAGTTGCGATGTCCCATTTTCAGGTCAACAGTTTGGAGTAAATCAGTGTCCGCTTCTTGAGCGTTGAGGTGGTTCATAGACCACTCAGCAGCCCAATAACTCGGAGGTCCATTACGAGCAACCTTTGACCCGTTATCGTCAACTGACAAGACCGTAGAGTATGCAGGGGGGTTGATGATGAAATCTGCTTTGTGACCTGGTTGTGTTGTCAACTCAAACCCGGTGTTAATGTCTGCACCCATGGTCAAAAGTCCCTTGTAGGTGCGCTCAAGGTCTAAATTTTCATTGCCTGCGAGATTGAAATTTGAGGATACCAATTCTACCGAAGCCATGGCTGTAAAACACAAGGGGGGTTCAAACACGTTGTCTTGACTGGCGCCTTCCGCAGCAGAGTCGGTTGTTTCATCTGTTGAGCATTGTATAACGGTGCCTGCGTTGGTATATTGATTCACATAATTCGTACTCAGGCTCGTCACGGTTCCAAACCCACTTGTAAGAGCTTCTTCAATGGCATCATTGACTTCGTTTTTCAGTTTTTGACCCACTGTCGGAGTTCCACTTCCGCCAGTTTCCGTGTTAAACATTTCACGAATTAAATCAGCAGGTGCTCCGTCATTAGAATCAAGTCCATCGGTGTTTTCAAGGGTGTTTCCCACAATTGTCCCAGAGCCAAGCCCAAGCGAATCTCGTTCAAATTCACGAACAGCCCAGGTGAGTTCAAGTTCGATAGTTTGGGTTGAAACCAAATCAAAAACATACATTCCTTCTACCCAATCCTGACGATTGGGAGTCATGTCCTCGGCGTGGTCGTATTCATCACACTCACCACCGAGAGAACTGCAAGATTGCATTCCAGCGGCACTTGCAAGAGGGGCCCAAATCTGAAGAAAAAGGAATCCGACCAGAAGAGTTGGAATGAGCGGGTTTGCGCGATTCTTCCCGAAGAGTAGTTCCGACATCGTATGCGCTATGAACGGGAACTTGAAAGGAGTTCCCCTCATGCCCCTACCATGAACCATGAGGAAATCGGTCACCCGTTCCTCGCTGTTCATCGTAGTATGGGAGAGCAAATTCACGCCCTGCTCAAATCCAATGAAGTTTTGCATTCTCACATCTCTCCGGTTGAACATGGAGACGATTTCATTGCTTTCCCTCTTCGTTCAGTGGATTTCTCGGAACTCTTGAAGAACGAAATTTCAGCCATAACAAATCAACCTCTGCGGCTGATAAAACGCACCCCCCATGTGATGGAAAAGGTTGACCCGCACGAACGGATTCAAGAGGTGGTGAAACATTGGTTGAAGCAATTGGCTCCTAACGAAGCCTTGGCCGACCAGGGAGCATTCTTGGATACACTTCCCTACAAATGGGAGCGCCTTGGAGAACTCATTCTCTTTCCTTCGGGTAGTTTCGGTCAGAACATTTTGACGGAAACCTCCAAAGAAGAACAACACAACCTCTGGGGTGCAATTGCTTCCGCACTGAATGCAACAAGTGTTGGCATTCAATCACCTATTGCCAAGGATAGAGTTCGTTCATCACAAGCGGTTCTTCTTCACGGCACGTCACATGTGAACTTCATCGACCATGGAATTCACTATGAATTTGATGCGTGCAAGGTCATGTTTTCTTCCGGCAACGTCACAGAACGCAGACGGATTGGGTCAATGGATATGACTGGCGAAACCATCGTTGACGCTTATGCAGGGGTTGGGTACTACTCGTTTCCTATGCTCATCAATGCTGGCGCTGAACATGTCCATGCGTGTGAAATGAATCCACCATCCATTGACGGTTTGCTTCGCGGAGCGGAAGCAAACGGCATTGCTGACAAGATTACCGTTTATCCTGGAGACAATCAGAACTCACTCTCACAACTCAAAGGAATCGCTGACCGATGTCATCTTGGCTTACTTCCATCATCAGAAGCCGTTTGGGGAATGTGCCTCCAAGCCCTCAAAACAAAGGGAGGATGGTTACATGTCCATATGAACGTAAAGGAAGAAGAAATTGGCGATTGGAAAGCCAATACGATTCATCAATTTCAGTCGCTAAGTGATACGATGGGGCTTGGGTTTTCAATTCGAGGCGACCATCTTGAACGCGTTAAATGGTATGCCCCTCATGTACGTCATGTGGTATTTGATGTTGAATGTCGACCCTACGAATCATGACCATCCAGTTGTTGTGTTATAGCTTGAGTTCAATGTTGCATTCCATATCTCTCCGATCATGGTTTGATTCGTTCGCTTTCCAATCTCTGTCTGAAAGATGTACCCTTGTTCGTTGACAAAAGCGACATGGGGGATTGACATAACACCCATTTCAGTCGCAAACTCTGGCATGAGCATGAACGGTCGTTCAATGGACCGATTGAGGTTGGATTCTGTAGTTTCATGCCACGCACTCATGTTGGAAAATTCCGGATCATCGTCTTGGGAAAAAACCATCATTTGACCGTTCGGAATCACTTGGTCGTAGGTATCAAGAGTCGCTTCACAGTGTGAACACCATGGTGCTGAGAAATAAGCGATGTACGCTCCTTGTGACATCATCGTTCGGTTAAATTGAGTACCGTTATGAGAACTTGCCGTCCACTCAGGGACGCCTCGTGCTTGTGCAGTAGGTGGTTCATCCATCGCATTCTCACGTTGCTCTAAAACTGGTTCCGAAGAGATACACCCCGACAGGAGCAGGCAGAGTACCAGACCTACAGCGAACCGATTTGAGAAATCCATAAGATCACGGCCCG
>JABJFP010000207.1 GCA_018662715.1 Methanobacteriota archaeon
ACACATGGCTTAACCGAGACCTAAGGACGCCTTTCGGAGGCGTAAAACAATCCGGCGTTGGGCGAGAAGGCGGCACATGGTCGATGAGTTTCTTTTCTGAAATGACCAATGTATGCGTCATGCAACCTTAGACCAACACTGGAGAATTGTCGCCCGAAAGTCAAAGCGAGGCATTCAAATCAACTGGGCCTTTGGGAGAACCATGTCGGTTCATGGAAAGGCCCGTAAAGTGACGACCAATACGCTCCAAGAAATGATGCGTGCTGGTGAAAAAATCACCATGCTTACAGCCTATGATTATTCTTTGGCTCGGCTTGTAGACCAAGCAGGAGTTGACGTCATTTTGGTAGGAGATTCAGCATCAAATGTCATGGCGGGGCAAGCAACAACTGTGCCTATGACGCTGGACCACATGATCTACCATGCTCAATGTGTAGAGCGAGCCGTTGACAGAGCACTTCTGGTGGTTGACATGCCCTTTGGAACGTATCAAGGAAATTCCAGGAACGCTCTAGAGTCTGCCATCCGTATCATGAAGGAATCAAGCGGCCACGCTGTTAAACTTGAAGGAGGCGCAGAAATCGTTGAATCCGTTCAACGCATCCTCACCGCTGGGATTCCCGTCATGGGTCACCTCGGGCTAACGCCTCAATCAATTTACAAGTTCGGAACCTATTCAGTCCGTGCAAAAGAAGATGAAGAAGCTGAGAAACTTATTCAAGATGCTAAAATTCTTGAAGAAGCAGGTTGTTTCGCTATCGTGCTTGAGAAGATCCCTAGGAAACTCGCAAAGCGAGTTACCGAAGCCATTGACATTCCAACGATTGGAATCGGAGCAGGACCCGATGTTGACGGACAAGTTCTCGTCCTCCATGATGTCCTTGGAATCACTATGGATTTCTCACCACGTTTCCTCCGCCGTTATCTCAATCTCGCAGAAGAAATCGATGGGGCATTGAAGTCCTATTGCAGTGATGTTCGCTCGGGACAGTTCCCGAACGATGACGAGTCCTACACCTCCTGATTAAAGGAAGAGATTGTAGGTCAGCACAGAGCCACCTAATGCACCGATGTTAACACCCAATGTGTGCCACAAGGCACTTCGGAACGGTGGGAGATTGAAACGCCACCACGAGGTGCACATCCAAATCCATACGATGGAAGCGAGGTATCCTCCACAAAACATACCGGTCAGTCCTGGAACAAACCATATCCCGACGAGATAGGTTATAGGGAGAAGAACGCCGAGGGAATACTGCATCCATTTAGATTGTTCATGAGGCGTAAGCCAACGGTGGAAAAGAGGAGAAAAGAGCAACATTGCGAGCAAGGATGCTTGAACAGGGTTGGGCCACACGGTGCCCAAATGAGGTTGGATTTGCAATTGCCAAATCGCACCTACAATCGCTCCGAAGAAGGCGGGAATGCCGACATTGGTCCATGTCTCATTCCAATCAGCAGAGGTAGGTAGAGTGGGTTCTCCAGCGACTTGGATTTCAGCACCGCTGGTTTCTCCATCAACAGGAGCGTCGCTTTCCCCGACCTCGGACACAAATCTTCCAAATCATCGTGGTGTTTGAGACTTGGCTTGTAGAGAGCAAACAGAATGCAAATCCGATGGCCCTTTAGGGCAGTTCAGTGTCGGGGAATCATGGGGAAAGGAAAAATTGTCGCAGGATGTCTTGCTCCGCATCCACCGCATTTGGTTTACGCTGAAAATCCACCTCAAAACGAACCCACTGCTGAAGGCGGTTGGGAGCAACTCCGGTGGGGATATGAGCGTCTTCGTGCATCCTTAGCCAATGTGGAATACGATGCTATCGTCGTGCTATCGCCACACTGGCAAACCTATGTCGGAACACATTTCCTCGGACTTCCTCATTTTGAAGGACTTTCAGTCGACCCTGTATTTCCAAACCTATTCCGTTATCATTACGATTTGAACATTGATGTTGACCTTACTCAAGCAATACACAATGAAGCACAAGCCTCTGGATTATCTGTTAAATTAATGGAGAATCCCGACTTTAGAGTGGACTATGGAACCATTGTAACAGGACATATGTTTAATCCAACTTGGGACAAACCGATGGTAGTCATTTCAAGCAACCGTTCAAGCCAGTACTATTCTGTTGAAGTGATGCAAGACATGATGATTGAACTCGGGAAGGTCACACGGAAGGCGATTGAAGAGAGTGGAAAGAGGGTCGTTGTTATTGCAAGTAACTCTCTTTCACACCGACATTTCACGACCGAATCAGAGGTTCCCGAAGACATGAGCAAAGAGCACATTACCAGCCATGCCATGCACCTTTGGGACATGCGTATGATCGATTACATGGTCAAAGGACAAAGTCAGCGTATCTTGGATGAAATGCCTGAATTTACCGAGCAAGCCATTGCAGAGAGCGATGGAGGAGCATTTTCATGGTTACTTTCAGCATTGAATGTACCCGACTACCCTGCGATTCTTCACGGATACGGAACCATTATCGGAACTGGAAATGCCATTGTTGAATGGCCTTGTCATGCCCACGAGGAGGGAATGGAATGAGCGAAGGAAAGATTGTAGCCTCTTTCGTTGTCCCGGTACATCCTCATACCGTCCTTGCTCCTGACCAAAACCCGGGATGGAAAAGACTCAGAGAAGCCTTTGACCAAGCTGCCCAAACCATTCGTGAACTTGATGCAGATTTGATTGTTGTTTACTCAACGACCTGGCCCTCAGTCATCGGTCATCAAATTCAATCTGACCCGAACCCTGAATGGGTCATGGTTGACCATGATTTCCACGACTTAGGTTCCATCCCATATTCCTTCAACATTGACCAAAAATTTGCTCATGCATGGGACGATGCCAACAAAGCCAGAGGATTGCAGAGTCGTTGCGTCAATTACAAGGGATTTCCAATTGACGTGGGTTCTGTAGTTGCTTTGACATTACTCAATCCCGACAATAAAATTCCTGCTGTAATCGTATCGTCTAACGTCTACGCAAACCGTTCAGAGACAACGGTGATGGCAAAAGCATGTCTCGACGTAGTCAAGGCTCAGGGGAAAAAGGTGGTAGCTGTTACCGCAATGTCACTGTCAAACCGTATGTTCACTGACTTCATTGAACCGTCTGAGGATAAGATTCACTCGCTCAAAGACCATGAATGGAATCAAAAAATCCTTGAATTCCTTAGGCAAGGACGCTTGGAAGATGTTGGGCAACTCTCCCGTACCATTCAGCGGCAAATCCGTGTCCAAAAAGTGGTAGCATTCAAGCCCATGTGGTGGCTTTCTGCCATGAATGGAAACCGTAACGACTTGACTGGAAACGTCATGGCTTACGAAGCAATACACGGTGCAGGTGGAGCAGTCGTCCATCTTGACCCGACGCCATCAGGTGTTGGTGACAAGGAATACGATGAGGAAGACATTGAATATTTCCACGGTGAACGTGGAGTTCTAGACGCTGTAGAAGATATTCAAGCCGAAGAAATCACACCTGCTACGAATCAGAACAGTGGTCCTGAACTTTGGGAGCCAACCGAAAGAGAAGGTTCTGTCAATACCGATAGCGCTCCAAAGCCCGTGGGAGCTTATCCACACGCACGGCGGGTTGGTAACATGCTCTATCTCTCTGGTGTTGGCCCTCGCCAACCTGGCACGAACGCAATTCCTGGTGGTCCAATCCATGATGAAAACGATGAGCCGCTAGATTACGACATTAAGGCTCAAACTCACGCAGTTGTTGAAAACGTTCGCCGAGTCGTTGAAGAAGCGGGCGGTACGATGGATCAAGTGGTTGATGTCACTACGTTCCTAGTGGACATGAAGCGTGACTTTTCGGGCTACAATGAAGTATGGGCTGAAACACTTGGAAAGGTAGGCCCCACTCGGACCACATTAGCCATTGATGCGCTACCAACTCCGATTGCAGTTGAGATGAAAGTTATCGTTCATCTTGGAGAATGATTGGAGCAACTTGCCTCATGACAAGAGCAGGCGAAGCGACTCGAGACTCCGAAGTTCTGCAAGGTATATTTGCTCAATAGCGTCGTACATTTCTTGGTCGCCACCATCTCCAATTGTATTCATAATTTGACCATAGACTTCTGCTGCCTTGGTCTCAGTTTCCAGACTTCGCTGAAGCATTTCCTCAAAATTAACGCTGTGGACGATTTCATGTGGATTCCTTTCTGTGACTGGAATACCACCTAACTTGACGATTGCTCGGCGGACGATGTCAGCATGTGTCAACGATTCTGTGGATTCTGTAGTGAACATTGGAGAGAGTTGAAGTCGGTGAATTCCTCGGATATTTGCAGCATAATGGGCGTACATATTCACTGCACGAATTTCCCATCCCAATGCATCGTTTAGTTGTTCAATCAATCGTTCTTTATCCATTCAAATCAATCCTAGCGTGATCTTAGTCGCCATCTCTGTCTACCGTGTGAGCGGGTCCGAGTCATAAACCCATGTAATCAAAGAAATTATGAAAATTACTCGTGACGAATCCATTCACCTTCTGGTGTAACTTCCCAATATTGGAGTTCCTCTGAGACATCAACATACCAACCGGTTTGTCCTTGCTCTGTTGAAGGAGTGGCTTGCATAACACCGACCGCTCCGGCCTCTTTCGCTAGTTGGGCAATGCCCTCCGGAGATAAGCCGTGGCGTTCTGGCAACGGCGTGTTATCTTCAGCATCGGAGGATTTTGATAACTCTTCTTCATACTCCTCGTCTTCGTCATCCTCACCTTCATCAAAGGCATCATCGACCCAATCTTTACCTTCAGCAGAGGATGCCTTGCGAGCGAGAACGACGAGAACTGCAAGAATAAGACAAAGCAATAGAGCAGCCATGCTCATTGCAGTATTTGTGGAACCAACTGCTCCACCAAGAAGGACTTCATCCACATCAAAGAAGGTTTGAGCAAGTAATCCGTTCCATCGTAGCGTGCAGGTCCGGTCCGTTCCGCCATCGTTCAAACTGAGTTCCCATGTTCCTTCGGTGACAAACTTAGCACTTCCTGCATTACAATCAATGGAAGTATTTTCCCCTTCAATAGCAACGATGTTTCCAAACTCATCAATTCCAAAGGCCTCAAGAAGAACAACATCGCCTTCAGCCATTGTTTCACGATTCAAACTGGCTTGAATACGGATTGGTTCGCCTGCAACAACAGTAAGAGGAATGACGTGGAGAGCGTCTTCTTCTTGAAGAATCAATTCATATGTTCCGCTTTCCTTTCCAGTGAACTGCCAGAATCCCAAACCGGTAGGCGAGGCTTCAAGTTCACCAAGGCTAGAATTTAATGGAGTTGTAACTGAGGTTGCTTCGGCAAGATTCCCATGAATATCAACCACTTGCACGAAGAGGTCAGTGGGTTCTCCAGCCTTTACGAGAAGCCCAGAATCCATGTCGGTCACAAGCCCGTGGGCCGTTCCAGCGGTCACTGTAATTCGGATCGTTGCAAAGACACCATCTGCATTAACTCGTATCTCATGGCCTCCGACAGAAGTTGGAACCCAGCGGTTGGAATTAAGTATCATTTCGAGTGTAATATCTGAGTCATCAATGGTCCAATTCGATTCGATATCAGTGAGTTGATTCCCATATGCGTCATAAAACTGAGGACTGAGGTCAATTTCACCGTCTGCAGGAACCTGCTCTCCATCCCCGGGAAGCATGATGAAGGCTAACCGGCCTGGTTGTACATCAAAGCCGTATGTTGCTACAAACATCGACCCCGTTTCATTGTCAAACCAATTTCCTTCAAAGTACCATGATTGAATCGTCGTAGCCTGAATCAGCTGATAAGTCCCCATGTCCGAAATTTGTGAAGCATTCCCCATATTCATGTTGATAGTACCGTTAACGACCCAAGTATTTCCCTTTACGTCAAGAGCATTGAGAACAATTGCGACTTGATCACCAGCAAACGCAACGGCTGGTTCAACCATCATGACCAATTCTATGGCTTGTCCGTGCACGACTTCAACAACAAGCTGAGTCGACACGGTCCCATCAGTCCCTGTGAGCGTTGCCGTGCCGACTTCAGAAGGACTCCAGTACACATGACCATCATCGGTTGACAAGCCTCCTGAATCTGTTGACAATGAACCAATTTCAGGTGTTACAAAGCCGATGTATCCATTCTCATCTCTTCGGTCAAAAACAACTTCATATCGCTCTCCAGCAACAAAGGTTTCAGGGTCATTAACAAACTTGAGTTCGGAAGCAACCGCATCGCCAGGAATCACATCAATGAAGCCATTTCCTGTAATGTTCCCCGAGGTTGCGCTAATGGCCCACCTGCCCGTATTGGTTGCTGAGTACTCGCCTTGAGCATTGAATGAGCCGTTCTCAGCGTACCATCCAATTGATGGGGTAAACGACAGCGGCATTTCGTATCCATTTTGGTCAACCAATGTTGGTTGTATAAGCGTGATTGACCCTGCACGAACTTGCAGGTTTTGGCTGAAAACGAATTCATGTGGAGACCCTGCAGTTACTGTCGCAGTAGCTGAATCTTCAAGTTGATTAAACCGTACTTTCAATTCAAATGGCGAGGTTGTTTCAGGAGTAAATATAGGTGTGCCTTGACCGAAATACATCCCGTTCAGGTCCCATACCATCCCTTCATTCCCTGCCATACGATTACCACGGCCGTCGATTAAATCAGCCGTTAATGGAGAGGCTTCTTTTGCTAAGAACTGTGTGCTCGTCACTTCAATTGATGTCGCAACACCGGGCGTTACTGTAATGTTAATACTGCCTTCAACGCCTTCATGCTCGGCTGTAATTTCAACCGTTCCTGAAGACCAAGGATAAAACCACCCGTCTTCACTGATCGTCCCGTTTGAGACAGACCAATTCACATCTCCAACGATGACGGTATTTACTGCATCATAGATAATAGCCTCAAACTGAATGACCTCGTCGGCGGACACATCTTGCGGTGAACCGTCTACGACTACTCTGTCAGTCGTGCCTGCGTGAGCAGGAAGATTGGATTGTTCAAGTTCTGTGAGTGAATTCACATGAAGAGAAGGAACAATCATCGCTGCTGTAATTAGCAACACAATCAAGACGTTCTTACACTGCATCAAAGTTCCCACCAAGTTATTCTGTCCATTCTTCCCATTCTTCTTGGCCTGAAAGTCGGAACCACCACGTGCCTTCCTCATCTTCCCACCATTCGGTACCATCTTCGTCAACTCGATAACTGTCATCATCTTCAACGGATGATTCGGTTTCAGTTGCCTCTTCGACTTCTGGTTCGGCAGCACTTGGGGCCGGACCGCTTGGGCCTGGCGCTGGACCACTTGGGCCTGGCGCTGGACCGCTTGGACCTGGTGCTGGACCGCTTGGGCCTGGCGCTGGACCACTTGGGCCTGGCGCTGGACCGCTTGGACCAGATGCTAGGCCGCTTGGACGTGATTTTGGTGATTCGTCTTCATCTTCATCATCGTAGTCGTCTTCATCCCAGCCTTCATTTCCGGAACGCATGAACATGACCAACAAGACCAGCAACACAATTGCTACAAGTCCAAGAAGGCCTGCTCCAACGTAATACAATGTTCCGCCTGCTTCAAAGAAACCTGCTGTTGTTCCAGTCACTTCAATGTTGGAATCAACACGAACTGAACCCACATTGACACTGATTGTTTGGGCGCCATCGTCTAAGGTAGTGATGGTCCAAACCTCTGAACTGATCATGGTAACAGTTGCACGTCCTGAAGCATCAACCTTGATGCTTGGAGGTACTGCGATTTCATTGTCAAATGCGTCAAATGCCCGGATGTTAACCTCCAATGTTGCGAGTTGGTCCAATGTTGTCTTTGTCAAGTTGACTTCAAGACGATTGACCAAGCTCTGAGCGGTAACATTGATTTCTAAGATAGATTCAACATTGGTGTTAACACGATAAACAAGAGTGTGGATGCCTGCGACTTCAGCACCGTAGGTGTATGCACCATCCGTTTCGTCGTCTGCAATCAATCCTGAGACTTCTCCTTCATTCTCTGTCCACTGCACGTTCTGAGAGAATACGTTCCCGTACTGGTCTGTACCGTTGACATAAAATTGTATGAAATCACCAGCGGTTGGGTTTGAGTTTGTAACCGAGGCCATGACCGTAGTTGGTACACCGTGATATACGGTGAAACTCACTGAATCCGAGATGTTGTAGCCAGTGCCGCTAATGCTGAAAGCAGTCACGGTGTAGGTACCAACATTCTCTGGAATCCAACTCATGTCACTAAGTAGCAATTCCGTTGTTGCATCAATAGTTTCGCCATTAGGCAAGTCAACCAGCCATGTTAGCTCACTAGCATCAATTCTATTGTTGTCCAAATCGTAAAGTTCTGCGCTGAAATCAACACCGTAATCTGCGGTCATGTCAAAGTTCGCGCCTGAAGTTTGTTGTGGGTTGGTTGCAGTTGCTGTCATGGATACGGTATGAAGGAAGCCGTGACCAACTGTTATGTTAATTGAAACAGCATGTGAAACGGTTCCGTCAAAGTAAGTTGCCGTCATGATGTAGGCATCATCGCTAGCGAAGTAAGGTGTGAATACTGTGGAGTCGCCAAGTGACTTTTCGAGGAACGAAGAAGAATCACCCATTGTAGGATGATCCAGGCTCCAATTAGCTTGGACATCCCACTTGTTGCCTTTAGCATCAATAGCGCGTATCTTCGCCTCAATCGTCTCGTCTGCTGTGAGGTCAAAGGTTTCCCAAGTTGACTCCACATCATCAACGACGATAATCAGGGTCTGAATTTTACCTTCAACAACTGTGATGACAACCTCCGCAAGGTTTGATTCATAGCGTGCTTCAATGGTTTTCGCACCTCGCGAAACGGGGTCCCATATTGCAGGAGAACCAGGAGTCAACTGGCCATCTGCTTTCTTGGTCCAATTATCCGACGGTAAAATCACCGATAGGCGATTGCCACGGACGTCGACTCGAGTTGTGTTAATGTATACTCTATCGTCTGCAGTCACAGATGTCGATGAAGTATTGAGTTCCAAGAACTGAATTTCTCCATGACCGACGGTGATCATCATTTCATCCGCAGCACCGGAAACTGATGTCAAATTGAGCCACCAAGTTCCAACATGGTCAGGGAAGTATTGCTGGTTCAATTCCGAATAGTTACCGTTCGTTGTCGTCCATGTCAAATTACCAGCTTCTGCAAGGTCGAGTTGGTTACCAAACTGATCGAATACTTCTGCAGTAATGTCACACCATACGCCAGCAGGCACAGTGCCTGTACATCCATTGAGTTCAAAGTACGATGGAGCACCGCTGGTGACTGTAATGCTGACATCAACGAATGCACCCCCAGTAATTGCATGACGAACCTGAACGATGTGTGTTCCTGACGAGAATGGTTGGAATACGTTTGGAGTTACTGCATTCATGGTTCCGTTTGTTGGCGTGTAAATGATGGGTTCGCCGGGAACTGCGTTTCCGTGTTGGTCGACCATTTCAGCAGTGATAGCAAGCGTTTCATCAGCCGAAATTGTCGCAGTTAGCGGTGAGACGACGAGGGTCACAGGCGCACCTGGTGTTACGGAGATGTTCTGGACACCACATACCAAACCGAAGCATGCCTGAACTTGATGAGTTCCTGCCGTGGACGGAGTGAACAGTCCGTTAAGACCAATGGACCCTGATGTTGAAGTCCAAAGAACTGGCGGTGATTGAACCATGCTCAAATGGTCGTATGCTACTGAATTGAAGTTGACTGCAGTATCTGCATCCGTACTCACGGAGCCTGTTGGGGCAATATCAATCGAAGTAACATTTGTGGTATTGAGCAGCATCTTAGGACGGTTTTCAGAAGCAAGAGATTCACTTGATGAGAACGACGCATGTGCATGTCCTGTATTGGCGGTACCAATCATAATCCAAGTGTGCTGACTGTTAACAGACATTCCTTCAACTCCAATATCGAACCATGCCCATCCTGTGCTGTCTACGTTAAGAACGGTGGTAGAGATTGGTGATGTTGCGTAATCAAGACCAGATTGCATACCCGGAGCACCCCAACTAATACCCGAAGTAGAACCGTTCCATGTTGCCGAGGTATGCGTCCAATTTGGGTTCAACACTTCATGAATTGAGAACGAAACTGATGTTGCCCCGCCTGCGGAAGTCCAACCGTCGACGTACATTCCAAGCGATGCAGAGTGTACTTGTTGATAGACAGGGAAAGGAATCTGCCCGGTATCAAGCGACAGAGTAGCACGGCATTCGGCCGTCCACAATACTCCACAGAAGGTCCCTACTGCCAGAGCAGAGTCGCCACCAAAATTGTCGTCTCCAGATTCGGAATACAAACTAGTATCTTGGATGTTAGTATGTCCATAGGCTTCCACTTCGTTTCCTGTCTGGAAGGTGTATGTGAATGTCAAATCATTATTATCGACATGGTTTGGAGAGCCAATGGCAAAACTCCATCTGGACGATGAAGGTCCAGGAATGGACTGATTGACACCTTGTACCCACCACGTAAATACGGATCCTGCGCTCAAATTGTCGTTGAACCGGAAGGTTGTATTGGTGATTTCAGAATCTTCCCAAGATTTGTATTTATAGACGCCTGATGCATTGGCCACGGTAAGAATGTAACCTGTGGCTCCGGTTAAAGGTGACCATGAAAGAATTGGACTCTGTAGAGGCGAGAGCACACCACCAGACTCCGAGTAGAGCACAGTTCCGTCAAGTGGTCCAATCTGTACCGGCTGGCTTGGAGGAATGATTCCATCAACGTTATCGATGTATTCCAGTACGAGCGTTGGTCGCTGACTTGAGGTTGATGCGTCGGATGAATCAAAGACCAAAGTTGCGGATGATGTACCCACTCGCTTGAGCATAACGGTCATGGTTGTATTTCCGTTGGCAATGTTGCTCTGAGCAAGACTGGTGAGGTCCCAATCAACCCATCCACTGGGAGACAATGCTGGAATTGTTGTCCGTGTGATCTCAGAGGAAGAACATGTAGGTGCGTTGGCCCAAACCGTTGAAGATTCGCTGAATGG
>JABJFP010000208.1 GCA_018662715.1 Methanobacteriota archaeon
CCCTGCACCATGTGGTTGTGCTCCGTCTCGGGTATGGTGTGGATGGAGCCATTGAGCGTAAATTGCCTCGGGGTGAGGCATCAATCCAAAGACCAGCCCCGTAGAGTCGCAAATTCCTGCAATGTTTCGCATGCTTCCGTTCGGACTCAACGGATAAGGAAGTTGAACATCGGTTCGACCTTCTCCGACCGGAGTATCTGGATCTACATAACGCACAGTAAGTTGGTTTGATGATGCCAAACGGTCCAAGTCTTCCGAAGACGGCATGATGTATTTTCCTTCACCGTGCCGAACAGGGCATTCCATTCTAGTCATTCCTTTGGTCCAAATGCATGGGCTCTCAGGGTCGAACTCTAACGTGACCCAACGGTCTTCGTATCGGCCGCTGTCGTTCAAACCAAGACTTCCTCGTTGAATAAAGTCCGGAGATGTACTTCCCTCTGGCCCGGGAAGCAATCCTGTCTTAACAAGAACTTGAAACCCATTGCATATTCCAATAATCGGTTTACCTGCCTCAACAAAGGCCTGAAGAGCGTCTCGCATTGCATAACGCATCCGGTTACCCATCAATCGCCCGCTTCCAAGATGGTCTCCAAACGAAAAACCTCCGGGAACTGCGAGAATATCATACGTTTCCAACGCTGCATCCCCATCAATAAACCGATTCACATGAATCCGGTCGGCAGTAGCCCCAACCAATTCGAAGACAGCCTTCGTTTCATGGTCACAGTTGATTCCGAAACCAAAGAGAACTGCTACCTTTGGCTGCATCAAGCAACACCTCCAGTCATATCGAGTGTGCCCTTCCAAGCCTCGGCCATTCGTTCAACGTCAGACTTCAGAAGATGGTCTTCTCCGTCAGTGATGATGAGGTCGGAGGCATCGGTTACAGTGCCCAGAATTGTTGTTGGGTGTCCTTTCATCAGTGCAAGGAAGTCGCTTTCATTTGCTTCGGGAACAGCGACTATGATGCGTCCAAGAGATTCGCCCCAAAGACGACCCCAAACATCTCCAGTTCCAGTTCCGTCAATGTCAACTTCTGCTCCAATTCGCCCACCAATACACATCTCTGCAAGAGCGACGGCAATTCCACCTTCGCTACAGTCGTGAGCTGTTTTGACAAAGCCTTTGTGAATCGCTGCAGACAGTTGGCGGTACGTGTTGAGATTGGATGCCGGGTCAAGAAGTTGGGGTACTTCACCACCAATACCTGCCGCTTCGCCGCGCTCGTTCAACATGTAAGCGATCTCGCTTGCACCCAACTCTTGGTGGGATGTTCCAACCAGATAGATGCGATCTCCTGCTCGCTTGAAGTCGCTTGTGGCTGAGAAACGAACGTCGGGGTGGTCGCCGAAGAGGGAAAAGAGAAGGGTTGGTGGAATTGATATCTTATTTGGGCCTGAACCGTAATCGTTCTTCATAGAATCTTTACCGCTCACACAAGGCAGTCGGTAGGCCCTACAAACTCGTTCAAGTTCACGGTTTGCTCGGACAAGTTGAGCCAATTTGAAGCGACCATCTGGCGTTTTAACGGATTCTATCGGGTCCGGCCAACAGAAATTGTCAAGCCCAGCCATTTTGTCTACATCCAGCCCAACACAAACTGCATTTCGAACCGCTTCATCAATTGCTGCTGCAGCCATAGCGCCCGCATCAATGTCTGAATAGCGTGGAGCTATTCCGCACGATATCACAATGCCGTGAGGGTCGCCGTGGATTGGGGCGATGACTCCTGCATCTCCTGGGCCGTCTCGCTTTACACCGACAAACGGTTTGATGGCGGTTTGAGCGATCACTTCGTGGTCGTACTGACGAACCCATGTTTCCTTGCTTGCAATGTTTGGACGCTGAAGCATTTCCGTCAAGAGAGTTGAATGGTCTGCTGTAGACGGTGGTTGGAAGAGAGGTTGTGTAGGTGGCGTCCATTCGGATTCCAACTGAAGTTGTGGGACTCCATCATGAAGAAATTCAATGGGGAGGTAAGCGACCGTTGTCTCGTCGTAGCGGACATGAAACATGCCGGTTGAGGTGAAGGTAGCAACTGCGGTCGCTTCCACTTCGTGGAGATCTGCAAGGGCTTCAAAGGTAGCCTGGTCTTCGGGTTTTACAGCCACTGTCATTCGTTCTTGGCTTTCTGATACCAGAATTTCCCATGGGGAGAGGCCCGCTTGCTTGAGTGGTACTTGAGCAAGGTCAATTTCGCAGCCATTTGTGTATTCAGCCATCTCTCCGATCGATGAAGAAAGTCCGCCTGCTCCGTTGTCAGTAATGCACGTGATGAGGCCTTCATCTCGCGCTTCGAGAATCATATCAAGCATCTTCTTCTGAGTAATTGGGTCACCAATTTGAACAGCACTTGAGGGTGATTCCTCTGTCAATTCAAGAGAAGAGAACGTCGCTCCATGAATGCCGTCGTATCCAACTCGGCCACCGACCATGTAGACAATATCTCCTGCGAGTGGTGTTTTGATGTGGGATGGGCGACCGTCCTGAAGAGTTCGCGGCATGATTCCAACGGTTCCACAATAGACCAGGGGTTTTCCGATGTATCGGTCGTCAAAGACAATCGCTCCGTTGACCGTTGGAATTCCCGATTCATTTCCTCCCACGCGAACGCCAGCATGAACGCCGCGTAGAACGCGTGATGGATGGAAGAGGTTGTCTGGTAAATCGCCCTCCCAGTTTGGAGGGCCGAAGCAGAACACGTCGGTATTTGCAATTGGTCGAGCGCCGAGGCCGGTTCCCATGATGTCGCGATTTACGCCAACGATTCCCGTCATCGCTCCACCGTACGGGTCAAGGGCCGATGGAGAGTTGTGTGTTTCTGC
>JABJFP010000326.1 GCA_018662715.1 Methanobacteriota archaeon
ACTATTAGATGATAAGTTATCCCATACCCAATATAGAGAGGATATCCTTACTTCCCTCATGTTCTTAAAGTAATCGTTCTGAAATTTATCGATATAATGGAATTCCTCTGGGTTCATACAACATATGAGTTTAAATATAAATATCCCTTATAAGGAAATAACCCCATACTGAGAGATTAGAAGAGGAGCCCATGCACCTTTGATATAATCCATATAAACATCCACACCATAGATATTACACAATATAGGATACCTGCCATGACTCCCCACTTCCATTTTTTCATATTATCCCTTCCTTAGTTATAGTGTACTTGTATTTACCATCCCATATAGAATAAGAAAGAATTTTATTGCCTCTCTTTGTTATCTCTCTTATGGTGCCGGATTCTATACCACCTGCAAATTTGAATTTAACGATATCCCCTTTCTTTCTACTCATCTCCTAGAATTTTCTTTATCTCTCCTATAAGGTTAAATACCGATGACTCTATGTGAAGTGAGGAAGGGAGCAATTCTCTTTCTATCCTTTTAATTAAATCTAAGATTACCTTTTCTTTCATTAGTTATTATCACCTTCAAACTGAAATGGTCTATTAGAGTTATAATAAGACTCTCCATGGATTATAACTGTCTTTGTTGAGGTTTGTTTACCTCCTAGTTCATAGTGGTAAAACTTTTCTCCATCAATTGTAACTACATCATTTTTAGTACTGAATGTTTTCATATCTTTTATGTTTTATTTTATACCCCTAATATACGAAAAATAAATGACAATACCAAATAAACCCTTGATTAATTTTTTATTGCGTGGATTGACTACTCACTCTCAGAGTGTACCCAAGGGGTATCAAAGGGTGTTTTTCTTATAGGGGAAAATTGCTGTCTCGCAATATAAACGTGTCAGACCCCGCCTCACTGCGTTCGGCATTCCCTAGTTACAAGAAACCTCCGTCACTCCGACCCTTATACTGAGGTACTGCCGGGTAAGAGGGATTTACAACTAGGGCACTGGTACTGAGTAAAAACACCTTTTAGTTCCCATACCCACTTACACTTACTACACTCTACCTCTACCCTATGATGTATACTTACCTTATGTTTCTTTTCCATACCCTTATAAGTATTATATAGTGGAGTAGTATTAGTAATACTAGCTATATTTTATTTAGTGTCCGATGGGGAGTTTGTCCAGTGGGAATTATCTTTATACTGGACCAGTTTTCTTTTGAAATGAATTTCTGTGAAGTAGTACACGCTAGCGTATATAACAAAAAAAAGAGATAACATTTCTGTTACCTCTTTCTTCACCTTGAGTAAAACCTAACCTAAACTCTATGTGGTAAGATGATTAAGAATCTCATTATAGGCCATTTCATAAGCGTCTTTAAATGAGATATTATTTTCTCCTTCATCAAATTGTGATTGTAGTTGAACCGCTAATCGGTTGACTTCCAACTCTTTATCTAATTTCTTTACTTTTCTTTTAATGTGTGGGTATGTATATGTTACCATGTGTCTACATCTTCTTTTAATTTGTTAAGGTATTCTAACCTTTCCTTAGCGGCATTACAAAGTCTTTCGTTCTCACTTATCTGGTGATTCAGTAGTACCTCAGCTGCTTTCTTCCTTCCCCACTTCTTGGGATATACCAATCTATTACCAATTGGAGTATAATCTTTTTTAATCAAACCAGGTGACTTGGGTTCAGATAGTATATACCACTTCCCTTTTTCTAATCGGAGAAACATTACTTCTTGTGTCTCCCTATTATTTGCAACTTGGTTACTCATTGTTTAACATTAGTAGAATAGGAAGGAGTCGAACCCTCTATCAGATATACCTCTCGTTTCGAACCGATTTCTTCTCCACAACAGAGAAGTGGTATCTTCCCACCATTGGGAAGTTGAGGAGTTACCCTCTTTATCTTGTACTATTCTTATGTAGTTTTCGTTTTAGAAAGAGCCATATACTACAAAAAACTCTTATTCTTCTTTCTCAGCTACTTGTATTAACTAGAGTATATCTCAATCATCAATCAAACAACTATACTAATATACGAAATTAAATTCATATATCCTAATTATTTCTAACTTATTTTCAAGTTATTTAGCATATCAAGAGTGTCAGTGAAGTCAACTCCTCCAATAACGTTAGTAGTACTCA
>JABJFP010000209.1 GCA_018662715.1 Methanobacteriota archaeon
GGAAATCTCGTCATCACCGTTGAGCACCGGTACGGTTTCTTGGGCAAGCACGGCCCCAGTATCCATTCCTTCGTCGACCATGTGAACCGTACAACCTGTTAGTTTGGCTCCAGATGCAATAACATCTCTGTGAGCGTGAGCTCCTGGGAAATGAGGAAGATAGGACGGGTGGATGTTAACAATTCTACCACCCCACCTCTCAAGGAAGTGGGGGGAAAGAAGGCGCATATAGCCCGAAAGAACAACGAATTCAATATCATGGTGCTCAAGAACTTCCATGACCGCTTCTTCGTGTGCAACCCGTGTATTCTCGGCGTCTTTCGAGGGGAGAACCAGTTCAACCTCTACACCAAGTTGGTGCGCGAGCTGAATCCCTCCCGCTTCTGAACGATTGGAAATAACGACAGAAGTGGCGTGAAGGAGCTTGTCTTGTTGTTGTGCCCTGACCAGTGCTTGCATTCCCGAACCCGAACCGGAAATCAAAACTGCACAACGAAGTGGGTTGCCGGCTGTCGCCACTCTTCCGCCCACTGGCGTTCCTGTCATGATTTTCCCAAAACTCACCTTCATTTGATTACTTCGTTCGTGTCGGAGAGGTTTTTGAAGGCTCAGCGTGCCGCAAGGATTGAGGGGTCCCGTGACTGAAATCGCCACGAAGTCTTTTGTTAGAGCCCAGGCTTCACAAGAGATTGCCTCAAAATACGCTTTGTTACATGATGAGGAGCTTGTTGCGTTAGTGGTTGCTGAGCATAAACCAAGTGCGAACGCATTCGTTCGTGGCATTTGGATTACCGTCGGTAGTTTGTTCGTTGCTTTTGCTGGAATTGGTATATTCCTCCCCGGCTTCCCAACCACCTCATGGCTCGTAGCAGCTGCTTATTGCTACGGACGTTCATCCCAGAAGCTGTTTCAATGGCTACTGACGAATCGATACTTTGGAGGGCCTTTACTCGGATATTACCGGTCTGGTAAAGCCCTACCCTTCCACTCAAAAATTGTTATTTGTGGATTGATTGGCTTTGTCTCTGTTTCATCTATTTGGGTGGTCACGAAGGCTGGAGACCCCGGTTTCGGACAAGCCACCATCTTCATTGTGGCTGTGCTCGGCATATGGTGGGTTGGATGGCGTGTTCCAACGACTGCATGATCACTCGACTTGAAAGTCATCATACAACTTTGCAGCGTTCTTGCCTGCATCTATGAAGGACATAGGAAAGATTCCGTGAATGATCAATTGTATTGAACTGAGGCCAAATCGGAATGACAAGCGAAACGCTCTCACTAGGTGTTCAAAATATGTCATTCCAACGTCCTTTAAATGTCCCAAAATAATTCACCGCTCCACAAAGGGTCAATGCCTGAATAGGCGGTGTCCTGTGAATATCATTGCTATGTTACGATTGTTAGCTTCATCGATGACTTCTTGGTCACGGATTGAGCCTCCGGGTTGGACTACGACGGCCGCACCTGCTTCCGCTGCTTGCTCTAGACCATCTTTGAACGGGAAAAACGCATCGGATGCGAGGATGCAATCCTTAGCTTTGTTACCAGCACGGCGTGCGGCAATTCGTACTGCTTCAACCCTGCTCGTTTGCCCTGGGCCAATTCCAACGGTCGCTGTGCCTTGTACCATAACAATCGCATTTGACTTCACTTGCTCACAAACGCGTACTGCAAATTTCATACTGTCAATTTGTGATTGTGTAGGTTCTCGGTCAGTAACCGTTTTCGCCTCAGCCCAATCTATGATGGGTGGCTCTTCGGTTTGAACTAACATTCCTCCTTCTACTGGTTTGCGAACTAAGATTCGTTCCAATGGTGCCAATCGGTCTTGGGGGGAATCAATGGTAAGGAGACGGCGGTTTTTCTTTGCCATCAGAAGAGATTTTGCTTCAGGTGAAAATGCTGGTGCCATCAATACTTCCACGAAAAGGTTTCCAATCGATTCAGCCGTTTCAAACTCAACCGGTTCGTTGAAGCAAATAATGGAACCAAATGCAGATTCTGGGTCGCTGGCTAGTGCCATATCAAACGCTTCTTTCTGAGTTGCTGCTAGAGCAGCTCCACACGGATTGTTGTGTTTCAC
>JABJFP010000210.1 GCA_018662715.1 Methanobacteriota archaeon
CCGTAAGCATCACGAGCACGAAGTAGAGCAGGAACAGGATGGTCCCAATGATGGCGCATGCTGCGAAAAGAACATCAACGCCCGTGATTCCCTCAAGACCGAAAAAACCGAGAATTGTGTCTAGCATCGGTTCACCTTATTCCATCGAGTCAGTGTTACGCTTTGATACTTTGCCCGCTTTTATAGCGGGACGAATGTAGAGGATGTAATAATGGCCATAAACAATTGGGCCTAGAGAAAAGCCTACTGCTAGGCCAATTCCCCATGCTGGCAGATTGAGTGCCCAAGCAATGGCGAGAACAATGAGTAGCGAAAGGAGAATTGATGCTTTTTCAAGGACCATCGCATAGATGTTTGTACCTTCATTCACTTTGTCTTTCATCAGAAAGACGTCTCCGAGGCCGCTCATTTCATCCCCACAGTACGCTTGCCCAAGTTCGCTCACAAGCCCAAATAATGAATCCGACTGTAATAAGCATCCCTAATGCAGATGAACGTTGTTGCTCTTGATTGGTTTCCACCACTTCGTAAACACCCATGTGATTCTTGATAATTTGAGTGTATGGGTTGGTGATATAACCACCCTCCATCTCATTTTTCTTATCGATTTTGATGATTTGGTAGCCTGCAAGCAAAATGGTTCCTATGATGACGGCTGGTGCGGCTCCAAATACATCTCCGAGTGCTTTCTCAAATTGCTGATAACTGGCCAACGAGAGGTACATACTAAGCAGTCCAAACATCAGTTGACCAAACTTGGATTGTTTGTTGGCCTGAGTAATGAGGTTGTCCATGCATATTTTAGCAAGTGCTCGTCTTTTAATCTTCTCCCATCCTTGTTAAACAAAAATTCTGATTTACACATCTGCAAATGATATGAATGAGTTGAAATGAGCGAAAGTAATCGGGGAATCATGGGCGAAATCCGGTATGGGATTGCGGGTTCGCCAATTAGGCACAGTTTGTCTCCTCTGTTGCTTTCATTGGTTTGCGACCATCTCCACTTGTCAGGGCGCTCAATGACACTCAAAATGGAACTTGTAAACGTGGCTTCTATCTCAGACGCTTTGGCTTGGGGGTATGCGGGTTCAGTCCCTAATCCTCAAGAGTGGGACTTGACACAAGCTGTGTTTGGAACATTTAGGACAACTGCTCTTATGGACAAAGCAGTTGCTGCGGCACGAGCAGTGAAAATTCCTGCAGCAGCGCTTGCCCCTAAAGACGAGGTGTTTGTTGGCCAAGTTCCCCCTAGGCACGCTCAAAAACTTCCAACCCGGATGTTTGAAAATGAGATTTGGATGAATTTGACCTCACCACTCAAACATCAATTGGACTCAGAGGCTGTAATTTGTATTGATCATTCACGTGACATCAAGAGCATCAATGCACTCCGCTGGGATGGTAAAGGTTGGTGGAGTGCTGGTTTTGACGGTCTCGGGATTTGCGATGTTATGACGCATCATGGTTTCCATCCACGTGGAACTGTCCTCGGATTATTAGGTGGTGGAGGGGCTGCGCGTTCAACAGCTCTCGCTTGGGCCCAAAACGGTGGAACGATCCATCTGTTGGGGGGTAAACGTGAACTCGGAGACGGCCCGTGGGTTGATTCGTTAACATCTCAAGAACCTGACGTAGTTGTGAATTTTGAATCCGGGGTGCCTGTTTTTGATGCCGATGTGGTTCTCCATGCCTCTTATTCCAATATGGAAGGTGCCTTGGACGAACGAGTTGATCGAATTATTGCGATGCCTTTGGACGGGCGATGGTTGCTCGTTGCTCAACATCTTGCGTGTTGGAAGCACCTTTGGGCACCTGAGCGAAAAGCCGACCTTCCTTCTCTTGAATTGTTGCTGAATCGATTGATTGTCGCCGAAACCACTCTAAGTGAATATGCATAACAACGAAGCCTCTAAGGAGAGGGAACACAAGGGGGAGACGTGAATATGGTGCCGATGATTTCCCAACGTTGGGTCGGGATAGTGTTAGCCATGCTGATGTTTGCAGCCCCTTGTTCGGCTCTCTTGACGGAGAATCCCAATTTTGAAGAGCGCCATGATGGAGTAGATTTTCCCGTGGGCTGGACTGAATTTCGCCTGGGCGGAGTGTTTTCACCTGAAGTGAGAATGGTATATCCGGCAATGAATGATGGTGAAGACAAGGATATGGCGGGTAACGGGCCATTTCCATGGACCGTATTTATCGGAGATTCCGGAGAAAACCTAGAAGCATACACGCTTTTTGTTGAAGAATTAGCCAAGCGTGGTTTCATTGTTGTTGTTACACAACCGATGCAAGACGAGACCGATGTAGAAGAAACATTGAGTCTACTCACCGACATCACAGAGGTCATGGAATCTCAAAACCAAACCAACCTCCGTGTGATGGGGAGTGCAGGCAATATCGACGTGGACCATTGGGGTGTAGGTGGTCATGGAAAGGGTGCTGCAGCTGCTTATGCTGCGATTCCTTACTTCAATCTAAGTCAACGTGCAGATACTGTTCAACCTCCTCGAAGTTTGTTCTGCCTTGGTCTTGATTTGGATGGTTTCAATTCAAATAACGACTGGTTCAATCCATCATATTCTCCTGTTTTTCCTTCACCAAACACTGGATTCTTTATCACCGGAACTGTAGATGAAGTGGCTCCATCCACAGATACAATGGAGCGGATTGAGGAAGCAGGAGGATACGGTTGGCACTGGATGCATCTTTTGGGTGCAAATCACTATCAGTTTCAAGATTCTCAGTCGTTTTTTGAAAGCGACGGGGATGCAACGATGAGCCAAAGTGCTCAAATTGAATTGAGTTCTCAACATGTCATCGCTTACCTTGATGCTGTTTTGTACGGGGAAATTGACCGATTCCGTGATGCCTTTAATCGGGCTGAAGGAGCCCATATTGTGAGCGATCAAAATGCCTATGTTGATGAAAATTTTGAGCAAAGTTCTTTCATTATCCTCAACAACACGACTTTTTCTCCAGATACACAAAATGCCCTTAATGCAACACAAACGTTTGTGATACAGAGCAATTGGACATTGCGGGACGGTGTGAATTATACAGAACTGCCTGGGAATTACGATGTGAGTGTCGATTGCGGCTGGGTTGGTGAATCATGGCCTGCGAACGGTTCAATTTCAGTCAACGGTACGGCATTGTGTGAATTTCCTATGGCCCCCGTAGCCCCTGGGTCTCACAAGGCTTGGATGCGTATTTCGGTGGAAGGGGCTCCTTCAACAGTAGAGTTCATGGTCGCAAGGACCAACACTCCTATGGTTGTTACAACTCCACCTCCAACGATTTATCTACCCCAACATGGAAGTACAATTTTCAATGTTGCCGACGCTGCAACCGACCCTGATGGTACACTTGTCCGTGCGGTTGATGCAACGTTGTTCGGCCCCAATTCATCCCACTTCGGGGTGACATTAGGCGGAGATGGACTCACTCTTGAAGTCAATCACGCCATAGAAGAAGAATGGCTAGGTGAATGTTCACTTGAGTTGAAACTAAGAAGTGATGGTGGAGTTGTTGACGAACAGAACATCACGCTTCGTGTATTTCTTTCCCCGGTTGACGACCCGGTAGTTCAAATCGGGACAGTCCCTCAACAGGTCCTGTTTGAAGATGGATTCAATCTTGATTTTGATTTCAGCGACGTGGTTCTCGACCCCGAAGGACAATCACTTCTCGTATCCGTCAACGGTGCGAGTTCAGGTTCGGAGGGTCCGGTAATGTTCTCGGTGGAAAACGGCATTCTCACCTTAACACCCCTTCCTAACCAATACGGAGCTGTAGTTCTGGACGCCTTGGTAGGTGATGGAACGACGCCCGGGATTGAGTTGGAGATTCCAGTTCTTGTAGAGTCGGTGGACGACCCAATAACCATCAACGAATCTGCGTGGGCTAATATCACAATGGATGAAGATTCAACTCACGTTCTCAACCTCACCTTGATGGCCTACGACATTGATGGAGATGTCCTTTCTTGGTCTTCATCCCATGGCCATTCAGAACTTTCAGTTCAACGAGTTTTGAATGAATTTCTAATTACTCCACAGCAAGATTTCAATGGCCAATTTGAAATGGTTTGGATCAATGTCACAGATGGAACAACCTCCTACACTCACCCGTTAACAATCACAGTAACGCCCGTAGGGGACCTTCCTTTTGCAACGGTGACGAGCATACAACGTGTTACTGATAGCAACACTGCAACAATGCAATGGAGTGTTTCAGATGTTGATGGAGTTCTGAATACCAATGCAACGGTATTCTTAGGCGAGCAAGAGGTTGATGTCAGCCATTCATGTTTGAATGAAGGAACTTCTACTGCTCAATGCGTGACATTAATCCCTATCTCATCAGATGTTGGCGACATTGTTATGGTGAAACTTAAGGTTCATGATGACGAATTAGACCGAGACGTAGTGGCCACTTACGCCCTTGATTTGACGACGTCAACGGCCGATACCAACTCAGAAGATGAAGAGTCTACGGGCTCTTCAATTAATTTGCAGACTAGCCTGCTCACTGCAGGAGTTCTTCTGGCCATTTTGGCCAGCCTTCTCGTGTATGCGGTTCGTTCCCGGAGTACAGGTGCTGCTCATCAAAGCGGAGTAGCCCCAATCGAGCCTGAAGTGGAAGTAGAGATACAGACTGAGGAAGAACCGAGTGGGCTCCTTGCCCGAGTGAATCGACTCCGATGAATCACAAAGGAATGTTTCCATGCTTCTTTGGCGGTGACCATTC
>JABJFP010000211.1 GCA_018662715.1 Methanobacteriota archaeon
ACCGGCTGGTCTGTTAAGGTAGAGCGAACGCCGCCTTTGTTCTCAAAGACGGTTCACGACATCCGAGGTTACCGACAAGAGAAAGCAGAAGAGCGACGTAAACTCTTGAAGGATTTTGGACTTAATATCCACCGGCCCACTCGCCCTGGAGCAACTTGGGCCCGAGTAACAGCACTCGGGTCGTACCGTGAAGTTGGACGGGCATGTCACTTCGTAACCACCAATGAATCCCGGATCATGATTGATGTCGGGGTGAACATTGCATCGGATACAGACCCTATGCCTTACTTTACAGCACCAGAAGCATTGCCTCTTGAGAAACTTGATGCTGTCGTATTGACACATTCACACCTTGACCACGCTGGAATGTTGCCAGTTTTGTTCAAGTATGGATACAGGGGTCCAGTCTACTGCACTCCTCCAACACGGGATTTGATGTTGTTATTGCAGACGGATTACCTCAAAGTTGGTGGGGCAGAAGGAAAGCGCTCCCCCTATGATATGGAAGACATTCGTATGTGCATGAAGCACGTTGTTGACGTCGATTGGGGTGAAACAACCGATATCGCCCCAGATGTGAAACTGACGTTCTCCAATGCGGGTCACATTCTAGGTTCATCTGCAGTTCATCTTAACATCGCAGATGGAAAGCATAACATTGTTTTCAGTGGAGACCAAAAGTATGAGAAATCCTGGCTCTTTGACGCAGCAAATACTCGGTTCCCTCGTGTTGAAACTCTTGTCATCGAATCGACATATGGTGCTTCAGGAGACTACCAACCATCCCGCCAAGAAGCCAATCAAGAATTACAGGATATTGTTTCAAGAACATTAGCGCGGGGAGGGAAGATCATTTGCCCTGTCTTTGCGGTTGGTAGAAGTCAAGAAGTCATGATCGCCATCGATGAACTCTTCCGCTCGGGTACAGTAAAGCCTGTTCCGGTTTGGCTGGACGGTATGATTCAAGAAGCTACGGCAATCCACGCATCACATCCGAAATACCTCACGAATGCATTGAGCAAGTCATTGTTGAAGGACGACGGTGAGAATCCGTTTACCAGCGAATGGTTCCGTCCAGTAAAGGGCCGTGAACTCCGCGAAAGCATCGTTATGGACCCATCGCCATGTATTGTTCTAGCAACTTCTGGAATGCTGAATGGTGGGCCAGTCATGGAGTACTTCAAGAACTGGGCTCACGAAGAGAGGAACTCTCTCTGTTTCGTAGGTTACCAGGCAGAAGGAACTCTTGGGCGTCGCTTGCAGAAAGGCTTTGGAGAAGTTCCAATGATGATTAATGGGAAAACAGAAATTGTGAAGATTGGTTGTGAGATGGTCACTATTGACGGTTTCTCAGGCCATTCTGATCGCCGACAACTCTTGGAGTTCGTCGACCAGTTGAATCCTAAGCCGCGTAACATCATCTGCCATCACGGCGATTATCAGAAGTGTAACGAATTAGGTCACACTCTGAGGGAACGATACCGTTGCCGCACATACGCTCCAAAGAATCTTGAAACCGTTCGGCTCTTGTAATCACGACAATGGCATTTCGATGTCAAGGTCCATGGGGTCCGGCAGAGGTTCGTTAACTCTTGAGGACTGGACCATCGCCCCGGAATTATGAGATTCAGCGATTGATAGTACAGTTCTACTCGTTGTTTTATCTGAATTCCAAAGTGTTAACGTGGCCCCCAAAACCGTGATGATTAAGGTTGCAATGACTAATGCAAGCGAATACTTACTTTCTAGGAATATCGCTCCAATCCACATCAACACATTGACCGCTGCTGCAGCGATCATGATGCTCCGTGGATTAGAGGCCATGGTCATCGTACCACCATGTTGTTCATGAACCCGTTGCGACAGTGTATCTTCATGCAGCGGAGTTCAGGGCCATCGTGTCCCGGTTGGTTGATGACGGCAGTAGCGCCTTGGGGAGAAAATGCAGAGGATGCGTTTGACCAAGGATTGGTAGAACTCGGTTTAGGTGATGCAAGAATCATTCAAGCTCAAGGGGCGATGTTACCACTCGGTTTTGGTGCAACTCCACCTCGTCCTCTCCCGATGGGGTCATTGGTTGAATGTCATCTCGCTACAGCATATGCATGGAACGGTTCTTCTGCTTCAGCAGGTGTTGCATGGGCGTCCTGTGTCACTCCCGAAGGCGATGAATGTACCATCGTTGCCACCATTACAACTGCTCTTGACTATGAGGAAACCGTGCTCTTACTTCGTAGAAACCTTCAACGCCGGCTTGCAAGCAGGGATTTGGAAGTCCTTGAGTTCGATGTCGCAGTAGACGAAGTTACAGCAGGTCAAGACCATCATGGGGTAGCGATTGCAGCATTAATTTTGCCCGATTCCCTCACGTTTGGGGCAAAGACACGCACGGGTCCAATCCGTGGTGCTTTGACTCGAAAGGCTGAGGAACCGAAGAAGCGAGTGGATACAAAGGCACCAGCAGCTCCAGCACGGCGTCCAGGGCAGCCACAGAATAATCATGACTTCACATTGTGAAGTTTATTTGTACTCACGGAAGTGATGAACCATGGGTGAACAAAAATGGCTTGTCATACGATGCCCTGGGTGTACATTGTGTTTTGGACATCGCTCAGTTTCGGGACGATGTCCACATTGTGGACAACGTGTTCGAGAGGATGCTGAAGTTTGCTTCATTGCCTCTTCATCTTCTGAGTTGCGGATGGAAGTCGCCCTTGCAAATACACCAGAACCTCTCAGGGATGCTTTGCGAGAAAAGTTGTCTGGTAACGAATTGTTGTTTGACCAACCTCGAGCACCGTCGCCACATGTTTTGATTGATCTTGTCCGTCGCCGGTGCGATGAACACAATTCAGTAGGTCGCGTCACTGTTAATTCGATTCTCACCTCAAAACATGCCGATATGGATGCTGATGGCCTTATGGAGCGTGCTGAACAAGAAGGTTTAGTGCTCCGAATAGGCGATGGTCGCTGGCAGTTCCTTGAGTGAAGTTCATAGGTTAGACCTCGTGGCCAAGGATAACGGGCGTATGGGTTAGTTTGGCCTATACTCGGGCGTTTGGGACGCTTGGACCCAAGTTCAAATCTTGGTACGCCCACCATTATTGTCTTACCTTTGGTATTCACCAACGGAATGAACCCAAATGATGTGGAACCCAAATTGGGTTTTGACATAGGATTTTGGGGGGGCTTCGAGTTCTGCTGACCAAACTGCTTCCTCAAAATCTTGTGCCATTTGGCCTTCTATGAATTCTCCCAAATCTCCACCTTTGCTAGCACTAGGGCAGTTGGAATATTTCTTCGCTAACTTTTTGAAAACTTTAAAGGGTTTTTTAGCAGCCTGAATCTCTTCAAGTAATTCTCTAGCTTCAGGTTTGTTGGTGACGAGAATGTGCCTTGCGTGAGCCACCCGTGGCGTTTTTCTCCGGTCATGTCGTCGCATGTTTGTTCACCTTCTGTTTCGCCACCGTCGCCATTCTATCAAAAAGGTGTGCAAGGACCCAGCAGAACATCGCCAAAACATAAACCAGTCCACCTTTGATGCCAACGAGTGAATCCACTGTTCCACTGAGTCCGGTGAGCAATAGGAACCATCCTGACGTATAGGCCATTAACGCTCCAAGGGTTGCGATCGGTGTCTCTTTGGAGATGATCCAGGAAATATTCCTGATATGATGTTGTACAGCCATCATTGCTCCTACTCTCATGAAGAATGACCCCGGTCTTATTGCGGATGTCTCGTTTCTATAGATGGATTCAACGGGGACGTGGCCGATGGTCCAACCGTATCTTGCCAGTTGAATGAGCCAAAAATTTGGATATCCATAGCCACGCCATGAGTTATTCCAATTCCATGTTTCAAGAACTCTGTAAGATGTTGCTGTGAAACCGCATTGTGGGTCCCTGACGCGCTGTCCCGCAGCAAGTGAGGTGAAAAATGACAGTATGAATGATGCAATTTTACGTACAAATGGCATGTTGTTATATCCTTTTGAATGGATTGAACGGTCACCTTTTACATGGTCGTATCGTTTGGAAATTACTGGTTCAATAATCGCCTCCAAATCCTTAGGGTTCATTTGCCCGTCCCCAGCCATCACCGTACTAACAAAAGGAGATTCAAGTTGATTCAAGAGATATTGATGCCCTGCGTCAATGGCTCCACCAACTCCAATGCCTCCCGTGTTAAGGATAATGACATTTGCAGAAGATGATGCTTCTCTAGCATACTGTTCTGTTGCATCAGTAGAGCCGTCATTGATGACAACTGCAAGGTCAACGAAAGGAGGAAGTGTTTCGAGAACACCAGCAATATGCAATTCTTCGTTTCGAGCAGGGATGACGACTCCCACACCCCATCCCTGTTGCATGGCTACTCCTACGGCCTGCTTCTCATGAAAGTACGCTTGAAACCCTTTCTTCCTTCTTCTTCTAAGAACAGGATTCATAGGTCATCTCCAATAGGCCACTTTGTGACTGAGTCCCTTCAACGCCTTGTCCTGGTTGCTCGGGACATCGAATTGCGTGTTGTATCCCTTATTGTACGATGTCGTGAAGTAGCCGCAAATGTCATTGTTCTCGATACGGGTTCAAACGACGAGACCGTTGAATTAGCTCAAGAAGTAGGCTGCACAGTTTACCATTACAATTCAGACTTATCCCCTCAATCGGTAGCATCATTCCTTCAAGAAAACGAGGAAACGAGTGGGAATACTTTGATTCTAAAAGTCTCAAGATCTTGGAAGCTATCCGATTTGCCCCTCTCAGTTAACCGTGCACGTGAGCCTTGGGATATCCATTATACTTACAAGCATGAATCTCTTATTCCACAGGATGATGATGACGTCGTTTTCGCATCAACTGAAATGCGCCATCTCGTATTGAGTGAAGAAGGCTGCAAAGCAATTGCATCGATGTCTCCCTTGGCAACTCAACAAGATGTTCCTGCCTCATTGCAAGTTCGGTTCGTAGAAGCTGAGGCCCCCATCAATCTACCTCAACGAGAATCGTTGGCCACTGCATCTCGCTTTGCTCAACTGTTCTATTGGATGCTCGAATCAAAGCATCCATTGTTGCTCTTCGGAATTCCTGGTGTTGTTCTCTTTGTCCTTGGATATCGTTTATCTGGAGATCTGGCAACGATGTTTACCGAACTCAACAGCACTTCAATCGGTGTGACCCTGGCGACAATTGCTATGACTCTAATTGGGCTTTTTGCGATGATGGTGGCTATTATTCTGTACATCATGGGGAAGCAAGTTGAACGAATACAACACCAATACAACTGGCCGAAACAAAGTTGAACTTCTGAGGGGACTGAAAAACATGGTTGAGAAATTGGTATGCCTTGATATGGATCGAGTCCTTGTAGACCACTTGTCAACATGGCAGTTCGTTTACGACCAACTTGGAATTTCAAATGATGAATCCTTTGAACTCTACAACCAAGGGAAGCTCGATGAATGGGATTGGATCAAATTGGATCTGGCTCTCATCAAATCATCCTTTGACCACCCCATAACAGACGGTCATCTTCGCTCGTTGATGGAAGGAATGCCGATGATGAAAGGATGGAAGATGTTGATTGAACATCTCCTGTCTCAAGGCGTGAATGTGGCTATTGTAAGTGGTGGCTTACAAAAGACAGCACGGGACATTGCGGCTTGTTTCCCATCCGACCAACCTTGGCGTAGGCGCTGGGGAGGAATTGACCGGCATACGGCTCGTGAACAATCTGACGGTATGGATACAAAGTTGCATGTCTTTACCAACGGATGGTTAGCATCAACTCCGATAGAATCCGGAGATTCTCTCATCAACGATTACGGTCGTTATCAGGTTCAAATGGATGGAAAAGGCTCAATTGTTCAAATGCTCCAGCGTCGTTTAAACGTTTCAAAAGAATTTACTGCTTCAGTTGGTGATTCATCGGGTGACATTGGAATGTTTCGGGAAAGTAGTTGTGCTATTCTGTTCAATCCATGGGATGATAAACCCAAAAAACACGCAGATTTTGTCATAGAAGAGAAGGATTTGGCCCTCGTATTGGACCAGATTTGCGAGTCTCTCTCAATACCAAAACCTTGAAATTGGACCATGTTGAGGAATTCCCATGGCCTTTGGTGATGATTTTCTAACCTCGATTTGCCCACACTGTGGATTCCTTCTCGGGGAGTTTGTGCCTGGTTTGCCCTGTCCCGAATGTGGAAAGCCATTGCTTTGATCAAGGGGTTACTCGGTTTGAGGTCCGTGGGAACGGAATGACTTCCCGAATGTGGGATGCTCCAGATAGCCAACTAACTACTCGGTCGACACCAAGACCAAATCCACCGTGAGGTACACCGCCGTATGCACGGGTGTCAATGTAAAACTGATAGGGCTCACGAGGGGTTCCTTCCTCGTCTAAGCGTCGCAGGATTTCCTCTTCCGACCATGTACGTTCCCCTCCTCCGATGATTTCACCGTATCCTTCAGGGGCAAGAAGGTCGTGACAAAGTACATATTTTTCGTCTTCTGTATCGACTCTGTGGTAGAATGGTTTTGCAATCTTGGGGTAATGGGTCAAGAAATGTGGAAGATCAAAATCTTGAGTCAGAATCTTTTCTTTTGAATAATCCAGGTCGTCACCCCATTCAACTTCAACACCTTTTCCTTGAAGAATTTCCACGGCTTCATCATAGCGCATGTGAGGGTAAGGGTTGTCTGCATAGCGTGCAATCAGGTCAAGGTCACGGTTAATGGAAGACAGTTCTGTCTCTCGTTCTTCCAACAATGTCCGAGCAATATGGCGAACGACACCTTCGCCATGGGCCATAATCTCATCGTTTGAGGCCCATGCCATTTCCATTTCAGCATGCCAAAACTCTGTCAGATGTCGGCGCGTGCGGGATTTCTCTGCACGGAAGGATGGTGCAATGGTGTAGAGTCGTTCAAGAGCAGGCATGGCAGCCTCAGCATAGAGTTGCCAGGATTGTGTGAGATATGCTGTTTCTCCGAAATATGGAACTTCAAACAGTGTTGAGCCCCCTTCAACAGCACCTGCGACGAAATTTGGCGCCTGGTATTCGATGAAGTCTTCGTTACGGAAGTAGTTGTGAATTGCACCGAATGCAGAACTTCGCAGTTTTAACATCGTTGTCATCCGGCTAGTGCGGAGGTAAAGATGGCGATTGTTGAGCAAGAATTCCGAACCACCTGGCATTGGTTCACCATCTTCATCAAACACTTCGAGAGAATCTTCATTGATTGGAAACGGACGTTCTGGGTCGACCGGCCCGATAATTTGAAACGAGTCAGCGACGACTTCGTGACCCCCGGGTGCTTTTTCAGATTCAACCACTGTGCCGTTGATGATGACGCTTGATTCGATGAGAACTCCTTTCATCAGTTTGAAGACTTCTTCTCCAAGATCTGTGAGTTTGCCAACACATTGGATGTCACCGGTTGAATCTCTCAAAACAACGAAGCGCATTTTATTTGAGCCCCGAGTTCGCTTGATCCATCCTTTCAATTCAACGGTCTGTCCATCGTGCAAACCATCTTGCACATCTCCAATCCATACAGTCTTGGTC
>JABJFP010000212.1 GCA_018662715.1 Methanobacteriota archaeon
AAACATCCCCACCCATTACGCGGAGGACTCCCCATCTGCATTTTCGCGCCATGTAGAGTTCTGCCATCAGTCAACCAAGAGGGGCGACCCTACATATTAGGTTCGCATTATTTTCATGAAAACGCCTAAAATCAAGGCCAGAGTTGGTCGGTGCATCGCTTGGTTAAACCGTTCGTGTGAACGGAAACCGATACCGCTAAAGTGGGCTCCGCGGTCCACACTCCATGACCACGAAGGCCTGTAGCCTAGCCTTCGTCACCCTCCTACTCCTCTCATCACTTTCAATCGTCATTCAACCGCATGACAATCCTACTGACGAATCAAAGGAATCCGAGCTATCTGATTTGTTTGACGGATTTTTTGTTGGCGAGCATGAAGATGCGTGGAACATGACTCCTTGGCCTACCGTTGCTGTCCCAGAGGGATTTAGTTACATGAGCGTCATTGATTACAGCGATGTCGGAGTTCTCATCAACAACCTTTCAGAGGAAAGTAGAACCATTGGTTGGGCATTCGTTGCTGCACGAAATATCTCTCTTGACCGGGTATTTATCTTCAATCAGAGCGGGACTCCAGTCGGAGAAACCATCAATCGGGAGAAGTTTACAACGTATTTTGCCGAACCCTTCTTGGAAATGCTCCGTAACAGTTCCTCGGCTTCATCCCTCAATTATTTGGTGACTACCAAAGGAATTCCACTGAGAATCTCAGGTGGGGCCGACAAGGCAAGTTTTGACCAAGAACTTGCTCTTTTGGGTGGAACCTACAACAGTTCAATCGGAGCAAATAACTGGTTCGATCACGGCTATGGACCGCTTGCTGGCAAGGAAATGAATTCCTTCACAAGAGATGAATACGGTTTCTTCCTTGTCACACGATTGACGGGCTACACGGTGGACACCGCATTGGAACTCATTGAACGGGCGAATAACAGCCTAGGGGAACGAGGAACGTTCGTATTGGACTTGGCAACAAATCGAAATGGTTCAGGATACAAGTACTGGAATGACGACCTCTATGCCGCAAATTTGACCTTGAACGGCAGCATGGACATACCCGTGATTTTTGATGAAGAAAGTGAGTTTATCACCAACATTTCCAACGTCATGGGATATGCCTCTTGGGGAAGTAACGATGGAAATTGGGATACGAATCGAATTCCAAACTCAGGGTTTGACACAACTGATTCTGCATGGGGCATGGGCACTCGATATTGGGAACACACACTACCTGCAGTCGATGCAGATGAGTCCTTCTCTTGGAACTATCAAAGCCAAACCAAACAAGGCGGCTCCGGTGCATTAGAAGGAATTCTAGACACGAATTGTTCGGGTCAAGATGGAACAAATACCGCCGGACTGCTCGCAGAATACTTCGATAACAGTGGAATATCTGTTGGCAATACCATGCCCGATTTGACCACCCGCCAACCCAATGCTATTCGCGTTGAACCAAATCTTGATTGGACGTCAAGAGGGTCGGCGTATCCTGGATTAGATTCTCGCTTCAATACGCACTGGAGTGGGCGGTTTAGTGGAATCGTCACCGTGCCAGAGACAGGAAATTGGACCTTCTACCTCGAAAGCGATGATGGAAGTGAACTTTGGCTCAATCATTCGAGTTTAGTTCAAAACCATGGGATGCACGGCATGAGAACCGTTTCAAATTACATCAATCTAACAGCAGGAGAACATGACCTTCGCGTTGAATTCTATCAAGGCGGGGGGCCGCATGGACTTCGCTTATTCTGGGAGGGGCCCAATCAATCAAAAGTGATCATACCGACCTCTGCCTTGAGTGTTTCATCCCTAACAGTACCTCAACCCGAACACCTTGAACATCGTTGGGATTTTGAAGAGGGAACTGGCAGTCAAACCAATGATAGTTCAGGAAACGCACATCTTTCCTTTTACGGCATGAATTCTACAAATTGGGATGCATGCCCTGGTGGCTCCTGTTTGATGTTTGACGGCCAGGATGATTACATCGAAGTTGATGTTGACGATTGGTCTGGTAACTTCACTGTGAGTCAGTTCGTAATGACGAATACCACCAATCAACCCTCATATGCATCCACCTTCGCATCTGGAGATGCAGCAGGCTCTAATGCATCATTCCAACACATGATGCAATCAGCAGGATGGTACCTTCATAACGACCAAACCAATCTCTTTGATGTTGTAACTGTTGAACGATGGGCTCACCTCGCAACGGTGTTCGACAATGGAACCGTTCGCCAATACTTCAACGGTCAGTACGTTGGAAGTACCGTTGCGTCTCCAGGCGACTTCAATAATTTTGATCTTTATCGCATGGGAGTGAACCGAGCAGGGTCTTCCTTTTTTGAAGGCAAAATAGACAGGGTACTCGTTTATTCCACTGCGCTTTCACACAGCGAAGTACATCAAATCTCACGGGAAGTCCTGTCAAACTGCCAGGTCTATTCAGGCGCTAATCAGGAGACAACAACCATCTGGCAGAACGTCACGCTCCCCGAAAATCACACCTCCCATGCATGGCTCTTGAGCTCATATGGGATGATTGAAGGTCCAATCGGAGGAACCTACACGCTCCAAGTTGAGGCTCGAGACGCCAGCGGAACGTTGCTCTCGACCAACAGGTCCACCGGTAAAACCTTTGAAACCAATTGGAACAGCGACACATTACGGTTCCGACCACACCCCCAAGCGGTCTCGTTCAACATCAGCATTGAGGTGATGATAACCGGCTTTTCACAGGAAGGTTCCTTATTCCTTGATACGTTGAAATTGAGGGCGATTCGCCCACATATGGATTGGGTCAACGGGTCAATTGCTGAAACTGCAGTATCAACAGGCGGTCGGTCATTCAATTGGAACACAGCCTACGGTCAATCACTGGTCGCTGACCTGATCGAAGACGGTGTGTCGGGAGTCAAGGGCTATGTCTACGAACCCTACCTCACCGCAGTTGGCTCTCCTAGTGTCTTGCTACCGGCTTATGCTTCTGGATACAACCTCGCAGAGAGCCACGCTGCTGCTAGCACGGTTTCGGGGTGGATGGGCGTGGTGGTTGGTGACCCGAAAATGGCAGCTTACGCAGACCTCTTTCATGACATCAATATCGTAGACGCACGCGTCATAGGGGACGTGAATGTTGGTGAACCTACCTTAGTCCAGGTTATTGTTGAGAATCTCGGCATGGCTCCTTCAAATGGCTCTTTGATGATTCAGTCTCGAATTGGAAACGTCGTCCTTAACGAATCATCTCTCGCCATGCCTTCAGGAGACCAGTACGGCAGCAGAGCAATTCTCAATCTCACGTTTGAGCCAATACAGTCAGGATTTTTCGAGATTCGCATTCGCTATACCAATACCTCTCATGAGCAACACTTTGGGAACAACATGATTTCGCTCTCCCTTTTTGCTAATGATGCCCCCAGTATCATCAATGCATATTGCAATGCACCCACTCTAACACGAGGTGGTTATACTGTATGTACTGCACAGGCTCGAGATGACAGCAATGTAACCGCTGCAACCATGAGTTGGCAGATTGTTCCGGAAAACGAATCTGTGAATGAAAGCCTCTGGACTCAACAAACTATGGGCAAAATAGACAGTTCCCGCTGGCAGGCAACACTCACTGTACCGACAGACGTAGAACTTGGAGAAATCGCATTACAAATACGGGTCTATGACATCGCAAACATGAGCGACGAGGCAACCTACCTGAATGTCACACGAATTGTTGATGCTCCACGAACATGGTATGGGCCTCATGTATCTGACATAGACCCACTCTCATGGAACCATGCATCAACTCTACCTAACAAACCCAATGAAGGCCTTTTGCGACACCGTTTGTACACCTTGACCAGTTGTGCTACCGACGTGGATTTTGATGTCATGCAAGCACCTCCGATATTCTCCAGTTCGCGAGGAACCATGACCAACACGACATCTGTTGTACTTCATGACGCCAACGTATACTGTTACAGTTCAAATCTATCACTTGAGTTGGGCATGTCTCTTGAGGATATTGAAATTCAAGTTAGGTCAAATGACGGGTCGTTGTTATTGGAACGCCTACTATGGATTGATGATGTAAATCCCGAAGTCTCACTCTTTGTTGCAGACAGCAACGGTTCTGCTCTTGATGCTGTGGTAGGGCATGGGAGGGAGCAACTCATCGTTCAGGTTTCGGATATTGATGATCCGATCACCCCATTCATTGGCGATGTCATGGTGTACTGGCCAGGCAATGAAATGTTCCAAATTCCATTGGATATTCCTCGGGGAGTAGATACGGTGACCATTCCTCTTAGTCAAATTCCAACGGCCTTGGAATCCGGTGAACTCGTCATTGACATAACGGGTAACGGCCTCAACGGAGGAACTGCCCAGGCTACGTTGAGTATTCCCTTCGAGTTCACCCTACCTAAGGTAGTCTTCTTCGATGTATGTGATGATGAGGGGTCAATTCGCAACATGTCGTTTGGTCAAACGGCAACATTGGTCGTTGGGGTACACAGCGACCGTCCTCTTGAGACTCCAAGTGGCAGACTTAGTCAATCTGGCCGCTCAATAGTAGCCCCATTAACGGATGAACCAGCTTGGGGAGAAGGCATAACTCCTGATGCCTGTAGTACCGATGAGAACTCAACCGATATGGAATGGTATCACTTCCGCATCAAGGTCGACACTTCGTTTTCCGATGGCCCCGGCAAGATTGTCATGAACATACGAGATGTTGACCGGCTGCCGACATCGCTTACCGTTGAGATGATGTTTCAGCATGCACCAACAATCCTTGGGGAATTTAATTCTTCAACCGCCATGCCTGGTGAAGACATTCTCGTTACATTACCTGTCGGAGATGAGGACGGCCTCCACACGGTCATTTGCTCATTCACTATACACGACCCTTCGGGAACAATGCTTACGCAATCGGCAATAATGGCAGGGGAAGAAATGTATTTTGAAAGTGAATTGAGTTGGATTTACCCCATACCCGGCTCTCTAGCAAATCAAACGCTTACCCTAGAGGCCGGATGTCTTGACGAGCAAGGGCTCCGCGTCACTCAAACAGCCAATATTACCGTAGGACCGCAAGAGGCGTGCTTGAATTGTACATCGGATGATTCAACCCAAGGTGAATCCAAACAGCAAGATGATGCCCGTTCTTTACAGACAGTTGCACTGGTTGGTTTGCTCACCCTAGCGATTATTCTTGGAGCGGTAGGATTTGCACTGAGGACGAACAAAAATTCTACCGAAGAACTTGATTGGAATGTGGAAGAAGACACCGGACATAATGTCGAGTCTTTGTTTGACAACGATGACCTCATGGATCAAACCGAGGCTGAACCAAAGCAGGAGAAACCAACAGAATCAAACACTATTCCTGAAGGCTGGACGCAAGAACAGTATGTGCAGTGGCTCGATGGCCCAACCCCCGACGGATGGACAACTGAGCAATGGGCTGACTATGTATCTGAGCACACGGCTAAATTGGACCCCCATGATATTGGAACGGAAGGATGATGAAGACGGAAGGCAGCCCTTGACTTGAGCAGCATGGCCGTCGGATACGTATTGATTAATGTCCAACCTGGAACTGAACAAAGTGTGTACGAGTTGATGAAAGCCCTTCCTCATGTCAACGATGCCACAGTATTGTTTGGAGACCACGATTTGATTGTCAAGCTCATTGCTGATGACCTAGCCACTATTGCAAAGGCAGTGGTAGAACACATCCGTCAAGTCCCAGGTGTTATTGATACCAAAACACTAGCAGGGGCGGAATTTTAGAATCGTGTTGTTTAGAAACCGCTCTACTGAGTGAGATTTCATCAAAATCATGGTCCGGAAAGGGTCACTGAACTCCATATGTGGCGCAGTCTTGCCTTTTTTCGGGAAAAGTATTATATGCTCGTTGAGGTAAGGCGTTATCGGAGGAAATCCAAATGTCAGACGGAAAAAAATACTTCGTTCTCATGGAGAATGGAAAAGATACGAGCCAGGTTTTTGCGAGCAAACAACCCCGCGGTGCGGCCCTTAAGGCTGCAACACGCGGACATGAAAACATCCGCCTACGAGAGCGTGGCACCAAGCGTGTCCACGTCTTCACAGGCAGCATCAGTATGGTTGACAAGCCAGTAGGCGGACCAGACTGGCTCCCAGACAAGATCAAGAAGGCCAACGTCAAGAAGCAAGGCATCGAGCACCTTTGAGTGCCCCTTGCTCTTCTTTACAGCCATCCAACTTGAACCATCAAGTTGAACAGCGCCCTCATCTGCTCTTCGGCGCAGATGTGGGCCTCAAACTTTTCTTAACTCGGCTTTAATGGCGATAGCCTTCAATTGAGGGCTTACTCGCCAGTATGACGATGGCTTCATAAAGACGGTTTGTCATTCCCTAACGTCCTCCGGGACATGGGATGCACACTCGCTTCGGCGAGAGGCGGTGACGCCAATGAATGAACGTGAAACGCGAACGCCACAACCAAAGGCCATGAGGCCGAGCCAACAGCGGTTGGTTGAGGAAGATCTGAAGCTTCCAGCGCGGCTCACGCATCTTCGCCATCTCCCCTGGGCAGAATGTTACAAACGACAGTTGCATGCCGAAAATAAATCAATAAATACGCAGAAGTCATACTTCTATGGGCTTCGTAGTCTCGTTGAAACAACCTTACATCGTGAACCGGTTCTGAGTGAGTCCGAATACGAAACCCTCAGTATTGAGTCTCTTGCACAACGAATGGAGCCAATGAATGGGAGAATAGATCTCTGGGCCCACTCGATTGCTGGGCTGCGCCCTACCACTTACAATGCAAGACTCGCTGCAGCACGACATCTTCTTCGTTGGCTGGGACTCATTTGGCCTGAACATCTGCAGCGTGCGCGTACTGGAAAACGACTCCCAAGAACATTAACGCGACGTGAACTAACTACGGTGTTAGAAACCGCTTCTTTGAGCGAAAACCCTGCAACTGCGTTTCTTGTGACACTGATGTTGGACACAGGAATGCGAGTCAGTGAAGTCTGCGGCCTTAACCTCGATGACATTGATGTGGATGATGCTTCGGCCCTTATCCGAGGAGGAAAGGGAGACAAAGACCGAATGGTATTGTTTACTGAACGAACCTTAGAACGGCTCCAATCATGGTTACCAATACGAACATCACTGGTTGACCAATCGGAGGATGCTTGTCTGGTCAATCGTCACGGACGACGATTACAGCCTCGTAGTGTTCAACGAATGATGGATGCATTAGGCGAACAATCGAATCTTCCGAAAGGAAAGTTGACACCTCACGTACTCCGCCATAACTTTGCAACCGGTTTGCTAGAACGTGGTGCGGATTTAGTCACTATTCAGCGCCTCATGGGTCATGCAACCATCGCAACAACTCGTGTTTACCTCGAGATCTCAGACCAAACTCTGAGAGAAGTGTACCATCGTGCGCAAGCCCTACGAGAAAACATGGGTCAGCCGGAGAAGCCTGAGGAACAAATGGTTGACACAACGCCGTCAACAAGTGCGAGTGGAATTGAAACCGAACTATGAGGTTGATTTTTTCCGCTTGGATATTTGTGAAGGTCCTGTCCAAGAGCGCGTGGGCTGAATGGTTTGACCGTGGTGCCCAACAATAGGGCAAAACTTTCCTGAACGGCATCGTGAACAGTTTTCTTTCGAAGGCATTTCAACGGCCTTCCTCAAACGACCGTATTTCCTTCTTGGCATGGTTATCCTTCAACAATGAAGGTCTTCAAAGTTAACGGTGATTTCATCGCTTTTTGAACCAAGGCATGTCCTTTACAGATTTTGGAACCTTAATGGTTGGACCCTTGCGGTCGGATTCTTTTTTTGTTTTGAGAGAGGAAACCGCTTTTGTTTTCTCAACAACATCTTCTGCGACATCTTGGGATTTCTTCATGACTTTTTGAGTACTTTTCTTCGCCTTGGCCGCTGCTGAAGATGCTTTTTCCTTGGCAGCAGAAGCCGCCTTTTTGGTGGTGCCCTTCACTGAATCCTTGACTTTTGAAGCGGATTCTTTTGCTTTAGTTGCAGCCTTTGCGGCAGCAAGGGCTTTTTTGGCGACTGCAACTGAAAGCCCAGCCTTCTGGAGAGATTTAGGTGTTGATTTAGCCAATTTTGTTATTGAATCAATTTTGGCAGATGCAAGTTTTTTGGCAGTTGCTGCCCCAACACCAGGGAGCGAGGTCAAATCTTTGGGGGATGAAGATGCTTTACGAGCCATTATACCACTGCTATGCCCTTGTTTGACGCCGGACTTCAACCTTCCTCCTGTTGTAATTGAACAATGAAGGGGTTTCTTCATGACAATGAACCTCTTGGTTGGAGCATGGCAGAGTCAACCTTGGACCCAGCCAAGAGCATAATTATCGCCCAGGTAAAGCAGGCGGATGCAAGTCATCGAATGGACCTCAGCAGTTCGCTCCTTCGCAGCAAACACTTCAACGCACCACACAAGGTGGTTTATCTCGGAAATATAGCAACGGCATTGCTTGCGCAATTACCCCATCCGGAAACTCCAGAAATGAAAGAAGCCCCTGGGTTTAACGAACAGCGTTGGACTCTTGTCACTCAAAGTGGTGACATTACGGTGCAGATTACCTCCCGAAGTTACTGGGCTTTTGGTTTGTTTAATTCCGGCTATCTCAACGTCATAACGCTCACAGGACCGATACATGAGCGTGCAAGGATTGTGTTTGATACCATGAGTGCACTTGGGCACAAACCTTGGGAGTTTTCGCATCCCAAGAGTGCTCAGAAATGGCTTTCCCGTTTAGAAGGAGCCCAATCAACTAAAGAAAATGAACGGAATTGGTTGGCTCACAGAAGCAGAGCAAAGGCAGATTTGCAAGAGCAAATTGAACGCCTTAAACAGCGTTGTGATGTAGTTTTCGCTGAGCTTGAAGACGAAGATTTGGATGGTCTCCGCAACCGGATTGATCATGACCTCCACATGGCAAAAGAAGCCCTTCATGATGAAAATGCACCGGGATTGGAACGCGCCCTTGCTCGTGTTGAAGCTGATTTGATCGCAATTGACCCCCGCTCTACACCGATAGCAATTGATGCACCTGCGGAAATTTTAGCCTCCCCTGATGAAATTCTGAATGTGAAGGAGCCTACTAACACGGATGAAATGGGGCGCATTGTACCGGTTGAACCAACTCCTGAAGAGGTACCCTTTGTGGATTTGACCTCATCGTCACATGAAGAAGAATGAGTGAGATGGCCGCGTCGCGTTGATAAGGGGGAGGTTTCTCGCCACAAATGGTCGCCATGGCAACGAAGAAGAAGAAGAACGATGGCAGCGGTATTCAACAAGCTGCTGGATTGATTCGTTATTTCGATGAAGAATCTGAAGACTCGTGGAAGATTACCCCTGCTCAAGTCTATCTTGCCTGCATCGGTCTTGGTGGATTCTTTTACCTTGTTAACCAAGGCGTCGTCCAAGCCATTTGGGGCCTCTTTGCCTGATTCGCTCAAAGCGGCTGAATCATAACTACGCGCTGTTCCAACTCGGCCATGCGTTTTGCAACTTCGAGCGCAACGTGTAGATTTTCTGTTACACCAAGAGTTTGCTCCCCGTGCTCATTAGCGACAACCAAGCGATGAGTTAGTTGGTTCAGCGTAGTTTGATCTATTCGTTCAAAAATCCAGTGTTCGTTTTCAATTCGAACCAATGCGGGGACTTCCACCAATGGACCCATGCCCTTCCCGGTTCGTTGTGCACGAGTGGTCAGCGATTGCAAATCTCGTATGGGTTGCCATACTCGGTGTCGCAACGGCATTCTCACTTTTTTGTTCGTTTCTACTCCTGATCTAAAGGCTCGTGCCATGAGGGTCCCATCCCTAAAGTCCGAAGACTTGGATTGAATCGCTTCTTGTTGCACTAATAAGAAGCGCGATGGATGGTATGGCCCGCGAGCGGTTTTCTTCACGGATATTATAGCGTCCAGCGCTTCATTCCAAGTGTCACAAAGAGCGCATTAACGATGAGAATCGCCCCAAACAGAAGGACCATCGCCAAATAGGTAGAAGCAAAGATAGACCCTAGGGCAGCGGTTAGTCCGAGAAAAACGCTCCAGCCTAACAGGGGTTTCCGGAACAATTCAAAGGGATGTTCTTCTAAAATCCAGGGTAAATTTAGCGTCAGGACACCTGCGGCGAAAACCAAAGGAATCAGCAACCAAAATGAGACTGAAAACAAGGTACCGACGGGGACGGCAAGGTACAGAGTAAAACGAAGCCACCATAACTCAGGCCTGTGGGCAGAATCGTAGCCCATAGTAGGGAGTAGCATGCTCAGTGCACCTGCTAAAGAAACAAAGGATGTCAGACGTATACTGACCAACACTATTTGGGTACCCGTACCAAACAAGGCTACTTGGCTAACCGACCCAATGGATATGAGAAAGGTCAGGACTACGACGCCTCCATACCCCCAGGTCATTGAAACACTCTGTCCGTCTCCCTGACCCAACCCCGATTCCATCCAAGCAGCAGGTGCGTGGACACAACAAATGAGAAGACTGTAAACAAGAATCATCAACGCAACAGTCTCATTTGAATTGTGGAGTGGTCGAGCCCACCATGCCTCACTCAAGACATCGGTTTGTCCCATTGCATAACATGCAACGGGGAGAAGAATGAGAAGTTTGAGAACGGCTCTTTGGAAGAGAAGAGAAGTTGAATCATTCGTCGTTAGCAGAGAAGTTGAGGCTACGATTTCTCCAGACATGATCAGCAGAAGAGTAAAGCAAACAATGGATGCTAGATTCCACCATGATGCTAATGAGACGGTCGGAGAACTTGGCAGTGATGAGGGTTCAAAATACCTTGAATCCGGAAATAACAGAACAACGCAAATCAAAATCCACCATCCACTGTGACGCATTAGCCCTTGTTGAACCGCTTGGCGATGTTCACTTCCAACGGTTCGCAAGCTGGGTAATTTTGGGCTCAAGAGAGAAAATAACATGAGGGACAAAAGGGCTCCCTCTATCGCTCCCTGGCCCGTAAATATCAACTTCAATTGCTCCATTCTCGTTGAGGAGGGCGTCAATATTGTTGCCACTTCAAGGTGGCTGGAATCCAATGAAAAAATCGCATTTGCTCTGTAAAAGAGCAGTCCAACAACCATAGCGGGTGGGCTCCACTTGTAGATGAGCCCCAATACGCCCTTTTCTTCACACCAAGGCAGAAGGCCGGGCGCAAAACACCAGAGCATACAACCTCCGAATAAGAGAGGCAGGTACCACGGTGCCACGTCTCCGAGCATGTGCTCCAACGGAAGCCGGCACTCTTTGTACGTGGCGGAAGGCCCAAAGAGAAGAGGCCGGAGGGATAAGCGTGCGTGGACCGACCGACAACGAGGAGGAGAGGCGGGTTCAAGCTGCAACCTGTGCCTTGACATCCATGGTCAAACATTTGGGGGTTGACCCTGAACCGTGGATGGCATCTGCCCTTTCCCCACTTCCAGAAACCCTTCGCATCTCCGTCCACCGATCTGACCGTGAATGGACACTTGAACAAATAAAGCAACTTGGCGGCAAGCCTCTTTCTTGGATGCCTGATGAATCAGGTTGGGTCATGCCGTTTGCCCGGGGAAGGGCTCCCGAGGGTATTGCACAACGGATGATGGCTCTCTTGCATGAAACTGGCCGCATCACCCGACAAGAAGCCGCAAGTATGCTTCCTGTCCAACTGCTCGACTTGACGCAAGAAACCCTCGCCTTAGACCTCTGCGCAGCACCAGGCTCCAAAGCAACGCAGATGGCTGAAGCCCTCCATCCGAATGGAGTCGTTGTTGCCAACGAGCCAGTATCTGGCCGACTCAACATGCTCGTCAGTAATCGAAGCCGATTGAGTTTGGCCAACATGGTCATCACACAACACGACGGGCGCCACCTCGGACGAATTCCCCCTCCTGGATTTGATGCGGTAGTTGCAGATGTCCCGTGTACTGGGACTGCTACGACCCGAAAGAATCGCGATGTTTGGTGGAACTGGACACCAAAAGAAGGTCGTCGGATGTTCAAGATGCAACTAGAAATAGCCATGCGTGGGGCCGCTTTGCTCTCGCCAGGCGGACATTTAGTCTACTCTACATGCAGTATTGACCCGATTGAAAACGAAGCGGTTGTTGCTGAAATCCTTCGAAGGTGCCCCTACTTAGAATTGGTACCCATAGATGACGAACGCCTTCCTGGCCTAACCCTCCATCCTGGCTTGAGCGAATGGCCTTGTTTTGACGAGAATGGCCAACCAACTAAAGTTGGAGATGCCCGTGAGTCTCTACCGTTCCTTGACATCGCACACCTTTGTCCTGATGAACGAATTGAACAACTTGAAGAAAGTGAAGTTGCATTTGAGCAACACCTGAAACAAGTGTTGCCTGGTTGCAGAAGGTTGTGGCACATGGATAACGACACTGGTGGGTTCTTTCTCGCTGTGTTGCGCCATCGACCTGAAGCATCACCTGAGGGTATTGCTCAAACATTCCGTTCAAGAAGGCAATTGCGAAACGATGCAGGCTGGGTACCAAAGGTCCGAAACGCACCCCCACACGACAGAAACACCGTTGTTAGGGCGGACGAGGAAGTTCAAAATGAGGTCTTTTCGGTCTACGGGATGGATGATTCCCCCTACTCAGTATGGCAGCGCGGTAAACGGATGAATATCGCTCCACCGATGGTGGCAGAACGGCTCTATGACCGAGAATGCCCCAACAACAAAGGTGAACTCTGGCCAAAGGGTACGTTCCACCCCCTACGGGCCGTTCATGTTGGAATGCCGGCGTTTACCTTGAAGAAGAACTCCTGGCGTACCCGTCAAGAAGCGCTCTATCTTCTCAGCGATGTCATCACGAAGAATACAATGGATGTTGACCTGGAAACCTTTAGTCGTCTCCTACAAGGGTGGGCGCCAATGGTCGCTGATTTTGAGGAGGAACTGGGTTGTGGTGAACTTCCTAAGGGCGCCTTTTTGCTTACAACTGAACTCGGCCCGAGGACGGAAATGATTTCTGTATGGGCCGGGGCTCGAGTAACACTCATGGTCGACCTTTCGGAACAAAACCTTCTTCGCAGAAAACTTGACCTTCCGTGGCGAGATGAGGAGGAATAAATCATGAACAAGAAAACCTCTGTAATTGTTGCAGTTGTTCTCATTTGTCTTTTTTCGCCGCTAGGGTGGGCCGAAACGCCACTTGTGGTCCATGCATCTTCGCCAATAAGCACAACGCAATACAGTATGTTAGAAGAGGTATTTGTAACAGAAGATTCTCCAGACTATACCCCAAGCCAGGATGAAGATACGGTTCGATGGGTCTGGTGGTCTTGGAGTGAATCCACGGGTTCTGATTGGCCTGACGACGATGCATTATACCGTGCAGAGCAACTTGGTTTAAACGTCTCAACCGTTGATGAACCGCTGGTGTTCAGCCACCCTGTTGATTCTGAAAAGCATGTATCCCTCACAGGCGATGTTGAAATCATGGCCGGGGAGATTGGTTATTGGTTCGTTCAGTTTCATCTGGAAATTACTCCATTAGTCAATCTTTCCAACGATACACTCCTCTACATCGTTCTAACCGAGGACGTTAGTGAAGACCATCACGGGCGACAAGGCGTTGACATCGTTCATGAATTGCGACCCGAGGTGGGATTCTCTCTTGAGGCCAACAACGTGACAGAAACGACATTTTCTCTTTCTTCCGACCATTTGGCTGCTGCTGGAGTTGACCTTCGCCAAATCTCAACTGGATGGCGTTACAGCCTTGTGATATTCAATGAAACAGATGACACTGATGCCCCCATGCGCATACTCTCCCTCACTTCTGGGCCACTACCTTCTCCGTATCAACACACAACCGCAGGAGGGCAATGGGCTCCGATCATTTTGATGGCTGTCGCCTTTGTGATTTGCAGTGCAGTCGTTGCCAATTCAAGAAAGCGGGAAGAAGGAATCCCTCGAATTAAAGCCGTATGGTCGACAACATCCCCAACGACACTTATGGTCAAACTCGAAGCGGGAACATTGGCCTTTCGCACACAGGATTGGACCGTTGAAGCCCCATGGAAATTCAAAGGGAGACCTCCTAAACCATCCCTTCAACCTACGGAAGAAAAAGAATTTTCCATTCAATTTTCTCAACACCACGAAGAAGATTGTCGATTTGAAGTCGGTTTAGAAGTTGATGAAATGGGGTCGTGGAGGCAACATGTTTGGCTTCCGCCGTCTTCTGTTACAATTGAAGGCAAGGGAAGTCTTGAAGATAGCAGCACGGTTGCTCTTGATTGATGACCATGAATTTGGATGAGACCGACCTAAGTTTACTCTCCCTACTCAACACCGACGCCCGACAAAGTCAACGGCAACTTGCGCGCAAACTTGGCGTAGCTCAAGGAACCGTTACAAATCGCATCAAACGCTTGGAAGACGAGGGAATTATTTCGGGTTACTCAGCAGTCCTCAACCCGGAAAAAATTGGTTGGACCATGACCATTATGGCTGGTCTTCGAATCGACAAGGGGCGCATGATTGATGTTCAACAGAGAATCGCTGCTGACCCGCGTGTCTTTGCTGTTTACGACGTCACCGGCGACTGGGATTCGATGGTTCTTGCAAGAGTCAAAGACCGAGAAGACTTAGACAATCTAACAAAGACGGTGTTCACGCTTGATGGCGTTGCCCGTTCCTTCACACATGTTGTCCTCAATACCGTCAAAGAAGACCCTCTACCTCAGCCGGCTCAGTCCAGTGAATCCTCATCCAACTGATCGATGATAGGCCTTAGTACATCTGTCAACCCGGAAATCCCTTCAACGGTTTTTGTCTCCGGTTTTAAACAACGAAGAAGCGTTCTGTGCAACGATTCATCAAAGGATACATCCAGAGATTCAAGATTGCGACGACATGTAGTTTGAAGCCGCCCGCCCGTACGGTCCCAATCCATCAATACGATGATAGTCGGTCCGTTATCGTCAACATGCCTCCTTCCATATGTATCAACCAAATACACCAGCACATCGTCCACGCTCCAACCGCGGTTGAGAAGTTCTATCGGACCGGTAAACCCGAGACGAACCAATGTCCTGCGGTCACGAAGTCCTTCCACCAGAACTGCACAATTGTGAGTGCGGTTGCGCTGGCGCGCCTCTGCGAGCGCACGAGCAGCATCCCACCAACGTTGTTCGGCATTTGCAGAACCCCTACGAAGACCGTGAAAGGAGTCATCGTTCATCAAGCGCCCTCCAATACTTCGTTCAGTCGTAACAAAAGGTCAGCAAGAGCAAGCGATTCAAGCCGCAAGCGTTTCTTCCTGGAACGATGACCTGTTACTACCGTCACATCCGATGTGCTTAGATGAAACTGCTGAGCGATGACATGGACAACTGCGCGGTTCGCTTGTCCCTGCTTTGCCTCTGCCTTAACCGCAATGACCAATCGTGACCGCCATTCATTGAAGCCGGTGACTCCTTGCTGTGATGAGCCGGGTTGAATTTCGACCTCCATCAGAAGAGCCCCGTCGAGGGTCTGAATCAGACATGTCCCGACGTCCATATTTGCTCACTTTCAGGCCGGCTTTTTATTGTCTCCGGGCCCCGTGGGGCCACCCCCTCTTGTTGTGACTCTTTTTTCGTGTTTCATATCAAAAAATACGCGAAACGGAAGGCTGGTGAGCCGCGCGAGGGATATGGAAAGAAGGGGTGCTTCTAGCCCCTTGCAACAAACGCTTAAGGAGGGGCTATGCGGCGGGATAATCAAGGTGATTCCATGGTCGCGGAAGATACGGTATTCTCTGTTCTCTATGATAAATTCATGTTTTGGTCTATTCTCGTTGGAATTCTAACCTTCGGATGGATGTTCATCGCTATGTTGCGATACCGCGACGGTGTTGAACCGGACACGACTGACATCGACCATATTGAGGTGGGGTCATTCCCGGTCGACCGGCACAATACACCACTGGAAGTTGTGTTTTACCTCGCGCCAACTGTCATCGTTTTGTGGCTTATTGTCCTCGCTGTGTCCTCTAACGCCGCAGTATGGGTCATCCCTGCTGAGGATGAAGCACACAACATGAAAATCACTGGAAAACAATGGTTTTGGGACTTTGAATACGAAGACAGCCTTACGTGGGAAGATGATGAGGCGCTTACCTCAATCAACGTTGACTGGTCAAATCTAGGCAACCTCTATGTTAACGCCAGCGGTTCAGAAGCGACCAATGTCACCGTCACCGTAGATGGAGTTGCAAGCGACTATGCCCTTGACCAACTTACCTCTTCCTTGGAACTTGATCCGAGAGAAGAAAACAGTGGAATTGATTATTTTAATCCAACATACTACTCATTCATTGAGGTGACAAACGCAGACGGAGATGTTCTTCATACCTGGATGCACATCCCAGTGGACCACAAATTCTCATCCGCAGCAAATGAACCCATGATTCTACCTTGTGACACATCCGTTGTATTCAATATGAAATCACTACCTAGCGACGAATCAAACCCAAATTATGTCGGAGTCCAGCATTCATTCTGGCTCCCTGAGTGGGGTGTCAAAGAAGATTTGGTTCCTGGCCACGCAGAGGGTACATGGATGACCGTTATGCCTGATGACCCTGGAATGTTCCCCATCAAATGTGCAGAATACTGCGGAAATCAACATGCTTACATGACAGGTGATGTCAAAATTGTCGCTGCAGAAGGTATGAATTGCAACGAAGACACCGGCGTGAAGAAGACCGGAAATTCTGAAGACGGAGGTGACTACTGATGCGTGGGCGAGTTTCAATCATCTTGGGAGTCCTTCTTCTTGCGCTCGTTGCAACACCACAATTTACTGCTATTCCATCAGGAATCGGTTCTGCTGGTGACCAAGGTTGTTCTTGTCACGGTGGAGCATCACCGGATACAAGCGTTGTTGTCGATGGGCTTCCTGAAGTATACAACGCCAGTGAAACCTACACCTTCACCGTGACCGTCATCAACGATGTCATGGAACTCCATGACGGCGGTGGCGACGACTGGAACGGACGAGCTGGAGGATATCGAATTTTGACAACCCACGGAAGTATTGTTGCTATCCCTAACACGCTTGGACAAGAGATGGACGGTGGACTCACCCATACCACGGAAGCAAACACTGTTCGTTCATGGACGTTTGAATGGACTGCTCCTGCAGCAGATGATGAAAACGTTGAGATGACCATTTACGGAAACGCTGTAAACGGTGGTGCCGGCTCCGGAGGAGACTATTGGAATGAAGCAAGCGTTTCCATTGCTGGAATCAACGCTGGAGCACTTGCTCCAAGTGCAAGCGCCTTGGTAATCTTCATCACCGCCATCGGCCTTGCCGTCGGCCTCATATTTGTTGGAATTCTCTGGGTCTTTTACCGACGCTCACCGGATACGTTCACGATGCAGCGGTTCTGGGATTTCCTCAAGCCATGGCTCACCACCACAGACCACAAGCAAGTTGGGATCATGTACTTCTTGTTCGGATTCTTCTTCTTCCTTGTTGGAGGTCTACTTGCTCTCTTGTTCCGAATACAACTCGCAGTGCCTGAGAACGATTTCCTCACCTATGATGAGTACAATTCCTACTTTACACTGCACGGAACGACTATGATTTTCCTTGCCGCCATGCCAATGATTGCTGGATTCATGAATTACGTCCTTCCGCTCCAAATTGGAGCAAAGGACTTGGCGTTCCCAAGAATCAACGCTATGGGACTTTGGCTCCTCGTCTTCTCAACACCACTCATCTTTACTGGAATCTGGTCTGGAGAAGCTGCCGACATTACATGGGTCATGTACCCTCCTTATTCTTCACTCACGGAATCGAACATGGGCGCTGAACTTGCGAATTACGGTTCAAACCCAGGAACGACGGCGTTTATCTCAGGTATCCTCATGCTTGGTGCATCCTCAACACTCGGTGGTGTAAACTTCATCACCACCGTATTCACCATGCGTGCAAAGGGAGTTACATGGATGAAAATGCCGCTCTTCTCATGGTCGGTCTTCATCAGCGTGTTTATGCTCTACATGTCACTTCCAGCCTTTATCATCGGCGTCGCTTTCTTGCTCTTTGACCACACCATTGGAACCACCTTCTTCGTAGCGGGTGGAGACCCACTGCTGTTCCAGCATTTGTTCTGGTTCTTCGGCCACCCAGAAGTCTACGTCGTGATTGTACCTGCCTTTGGTATTGTATCCGAAGTTCTTGCAACTTCTGCTCGCCGTTCCATCTTTGGATACAAGTCAATGGTTTTCGCCATGGCCGGTATTGGAATCGTTGGATTCGTAGTATGGGGGCACCATATGCTCACCTCTGGTATGGACCCGTTCTGGCGAGCCGTCTTCATGATCACAACAATGTTCGTAGCGATACCAACGGGTGCTAAAATCTTCAATTGGCTTGCTACCCTATGGGGCGGTTCGTTGGTAATGAAGACCCACACACTTTGGTCACTGGGCTTCATCGTGACCTTCACGCTAGGTGGAATATCTGGAATGTTCTTCCCCGTTTCTGGTATGGACATTCACTTCCACGATTCGTACTTCGTCGTAGCTCACTTCCACTACGTCTTCATCGGCGGAACTGTCTTCGCACTGTTTTCCGGAGTGTACTACTGGTTCCCCAAGGTCACAGGCCGAAAGATGAACGAAACACTCGGTCTCTGGCATTTCCTCGTTGGCTTTTCATCTTACAACGCAGCGTTCTGGCCAATGCACGCTCTTGGAATCATGGGGATGCCCCGACGTACCCACAGTTACACTGTTGATTCAGGATTTGCGGAGTACAACATGGCAGTATCGACCTTCGCATTCATCTTCGGAATCAGCCAAATACTCCTGCTATGGAACATCATCTACTCCTCACGCCGAGGAGAACCCGTGGGCAAAGACCCTTGGGGCGGATGGTCACTTGAATGGTCCACAACTTCACCCCCACCTACTCCTTCGTTCCACGAGAACCCTGTGCAAGGTGACATGAACGAAGTCTACGGACATCACAAACCAAAGGGTGAGAAACTCATTGACAAACTGTTGAAAGCCGAACCGAAAGGAATTGTTGTCGGTAAACTGGAGGGAGAAGAATGAGTGGTGGAGAAGCGCACGTGGAAAACAGCATCTGGATGCGAGCTGTCTTGATGGGCAGTACCTTCCTCGTCATTGGTATTCTTGCCTTTGCGACCATGGGAGTTGGCGTAGCCAACATGAGGCACCACGCCTACGAAGAAGCCGTGCATGAGTATGATGATGCAAAGCACGACTACGAAGAGGCAAAACTCAGCTATGAGAATGCGAAAGCAAACAATGCATCGACCGAAGAAATTGCTGCCCTCAAGGCTACCAAGGACTCTCTCAAAGACATAAAGGATGATGCACACCATCACGAAGTTGAAGCACACCTTTCCTACCTCACTTGGAGAACTGCCGGAATTACAATTCTCCTGATGTGTGTCACCTATGCCAGTTTCATCGGCCTTGGTGGTTTTGTCAACTCAATACAACCTGAGGAAGACGATAGTCACGGGGCTTCCGTTTATGGAGGAGATGACCATGAACATCACGGGTCAGGTTCACCGATCGTATTTGCGCTTGGTATCATGTTGTTCCTGATGGGATTCCCTGAATTCCAGGCGACACTAAGCGACATGCTCTCAGGTAATGAAGCCGAATTAGGCGGGCTTGGACTCAGCATGTTTGGACTACTCGTTATCGTACTGGGTGTTTCAAACTGGTGGAGAGAAGACCTACCGTTCATCGGTAATGGAGAACAGATTGCAACCTCAGCACCATTTGAAGGACAACACATTCGTAAAGCAGGTTTGTGGGTCTTCATCATGTCTGAAATCATGGTGTTCGCCACCTTCTTTTCCTCCTACCTCCGTATGCGTACCGAATGGTGCACAGGGTGGCAGGTTGAAGCAGGAAACTGTGAACAAGTAGACATGTTGACCGCATCCGATTTCCTTCGCCCAGACGGTGCGGAACTCGGTGGATTAGGTGGACAGGGTGACTTCATGACCCTCCTGCCCGGAGCGATCAACACCTTTGCACTCATCGTGTCATCCTACACCATCGTCCTCGCATTGAAGACGGCTAAGAATGCGAACTGGGAAGCTCCAACCGGCTTCATGGGCAAACTCATGCCAACCAAGAAAGCCGCTGTCCGAAACTACCTCCTGGCAACTCTCTTACTCGGTTCAATGTTTATCGTTCTGAAGTTGATTGAATGGAGCCACTTAGTTGCTGAAGGATTTACCATCGGAACCCAAGCAGGCAGTATCTTCTACATCTCTACTGGGGCTCACGGCCTCCACGTCTTCATCGGCCTTCTGGTCATGCTCTACCTTGTGTTCAAAGCGGACACGGTTGAGTTTAACGAGGACAACGCCCAGGGTATCGAATACTTTGGATTGTACTGGCACTTTGTTGATTTGGCGTGGGTCGTTATCTTCCCAGCCTTCTACTTGTATTGAGGTGAGAACATGGGAGAACACGAAACACACGGAATTATTGAAAACATCTTTGACGGATTGCTTGGAAAGGACATCTACTTTTGGAACTTTATTGTCCTCATGGTCTTCACATTGTTTGAAGTCGCAGCGGTCTTTTTCTCAGGCATCCCCTTGAAGGCAGTATGGGCCATCCTCATCGGTGTTGGAATCGTCAAAGGATACGGAATCTCTGCATATTTCATGCACTTGAAGGGTGACCCCCGAATTTACACGAGAACTGCATTGTTCCCGGTAATCTTCGTTTTGCTTATGCTTTGGGGAATTGGTTTGTCCAACCCTGAGGGAGTCACAGGACTTCCAGCATGGTGCACACCACTTTCAGCAGATTATGCAACAAACCGTTGAGTGAGATTTCAATGAACACGAATCGAGCCTTATTGGCTGTTCTACTCACCTGTCTCTTGCTTATGCCGGCTGCTGCCTACAAAGGCAGCAAACTCGCTCGAAGCCCTGTTGAAGACTTTGTACTCACGGACCAAATGGGTGATGATTTCTCGTTCTATGAAGACAGCAATGAGGTCACAGTTGTTGCTTTTATCTTCACCCGATGCCCAGACGTATGTCCGGTTATCACTCAGTTGTTGAAAAGTGTTGATGGGGAACTCACAGACACGGAGAAAGACGATGTCACCTTCATTTCCATTACTGTTGACCCACGCTATGATTCACCTGAGCGCCTGAAGGAGTTCACCGATATTCATGGAGTCGAGTGGCCTCATCTAACGGGAACTACAGAAGAGTTGGCTCCTGTCTGGAAGACGTTTGGTGTGGTTGTTCAAGAGAGCGTCATTGATGCTCACGTAATGGATTACCACCCCGGTGAAGCCTCTGTAACCGTCGTTAACACAACTGGAAATGCTTCTACACACATGTTCGGGCTTTCGGGTTGGACCTTAACTGAAACACTTGCGAATCAACATCAAATCGATATCAACGCCTCTCTGTCACAATACGGACATTATGTCACCGGAATCGGTGGCGAGGAAGCACCTGGGGATTCATGGTATTGGGAACTTAATGTTTGGAATCAATCAACCAACCTCTGGGCAGCATCACAAGTTGGCATCGATGATATTGATGCCCTTCAAGAAAACCAACATATTGCTTGGATGCCCTCAAACCTCAACCGCTCTAATCTCTCTGCACCACTCGTCGAAGATGAAGCAAGTATGACCATCATGTGGAACAATGGAACTGAAGTTCAAGCAAGTATTGACACCTTTGATGGATACCATATCACGAAAGGTGCACTCAATGATGCAGGCGTCAATGTTACGATCGCTGACTCATCGTATGGCCATTACATGACTTCTCTTGGGGATGAAGATGCTCCCGCCGATAGTTCTTGGTGGTGGAGCCTCTATCAATGGAACTCTACCAATGCTACATGGGAGACTTCACCTGTCGGGATGGACGGTATTGTGGAACCAAAGCATATTGCTTGGGCCCCTTCAATTGTAAATGCCTCAGATCTTCCTGCCCCAGTGAAGAATTCAACCCAAGTGGTTTGCAGCGGTCATGGCTGGGAAATGGGATCTGGAGAAAGTCTGCACTGCATGTGTGATGACGGCTATACATGGGATGAAGGGGACAGAACCTCTTGCGTCGAAGAAGTCAGTGAAGATTTCAATGTCGGCCACTCAACCATTACTTACATTATCAATGAAAACCGTCAGCCGCTCGTCGTCTGGACGGGAGATAATTGGAAGGTTCCTGACTTCACTGCAGACCTTAGAGAAGTCCTCGAAAATGACGGCCTGGGCGACAGTGACCCTCTTGAAACACCAGGCATGACCTTCGTTCTGTCTACTCTAGCACTCTGCCTCGCTGTCGTTGTTCGGCCCTCAAAAGAGAACCGTGGTGAGACATTGAACAAGCGAAAGGGGAAAAAGAGGGAAACCTCCCGCCTCCAATAAAGCAGTCGTCGCATAGCCTGGTATTGCGCCGGATTTGAAATCCGGTGTCCCCGTGACTCGGGAGTTCAAATCTCTCCGACTGCGCCATTTAGCCTGTTTTGAAGGTCGCGAGCCCGTCTGAATTGAGGGAAGACTTCTCAAACTCCACGCCCCCTCCAAGGACCATGCGCAGAGGTGCTCTCGTCCTGTTGTTCATCGCCAGTATGTTGCTCGCTGGGTGCTTTGGCCCCTCGACATCAGCATGGGGAGACGGAGATAATGCTGTCAGCGTCTCATTCGCTAAAGACGACATCAATGTCGTTTCGACTCTATCAGGAACGAAAACTACGGTTACTGACATGCAAGCCGTAGGTTGCAACCCTAGCGGCGAGGAACCTGACCTCACTGTTGGTGAGGGGACCGCAATCTCATTCACTGGATACTTGGCTGCCAGTGCATTCTATGACACACATGACCCACTTCTGGGCGGTAGTAAGTTGAATTACGGCGTTACAACTGCCGTAGCCATCCAAGAGATGTCCTTTGATGAGGCTTCAACTGTTGTTGACGGAGAAGGAGCGAGGATTGACGTGAAGCTTTGGTCAAATCCATTATCGCCAGAAACAGGCGCAGGCAGTATAGACCTGGACGAAATCAATAGTGACTCTGAATCACAATGGTTTGTATTAGGGTTGATTCCGGCCACAGAAAACGTTCACGATGGTTTGACTGCTATGGGCGAATGGCATCAGCCCGTAACGATCAAAGGATTCATGATCGATGCAAATGAATCCGGCGGAGGATACTACCGGGATAGTTTTGACCAATTTTTGAGACCTGATTGTTCCATGGGCGTTGACAAGGCGATGAACCTTGATAGGTATTTCATTGCCGTCACCGGCATCACTCTTGACGGGGCCACTGTCAGTATGGATGGAGAAGCCGATGATGAGTGGGTTCAAGGGGACGTTCCAATCTTGGGCCGTGCTGGATTCATCATGTTCTTCCTCGTTGTCGGCCTAGGAGGCGGCGTTGGTGCATTCATCGTATCAAAGGGAATGGTAATCAGTTCTGCAAAAGGTACGATGCGCACCTTACTTGGCTCGGACGGACTTGACAAGGTTGCACAGGTCAAAGAAGACATCAAATCAGCAAAGAAGGCAGGAATGGAATCACCTGAAGAGCGTAAGAGCCGAATGGAAAAAGAGCGTAGGAAGGACGAGAAGAAAGAGGAAAAGAAAGCGAAACCTGCTTCCACATCACAACCAAAGGAAGAGGATTCCCTTGGTGGATTCGACCTAGACAGTGTGCTGGCCTCAACTGCAATGCCATCTCGAGGGGCGTCTGGACCACCAGAACGAAAGAGTTCAGTTGTCGTTACAGATGCCGCCCAAGAAATGGAACAGGTGAATCAACAGGCGAGTGAGCCATCCTCGCTCCCGTCTTCCTTTGGAGAACGGAGGACATCCTCTGTAACGTCCTCAGCACCTCCTTCCTCTCGAAGCCCTCCCGCCTCCCGGAACCCACCTCAACAAGACGCTCCGGTCAAGAAACCGCCAGTTCGTCGCAGAAAAGCCGTCAAAAAGGCCCCCGCTAAAGTTGTTGAAGAACCATCACCTAGGGTTTTTGATGAAGAGCCTGAAGATGACTTTTCTGACTTTTCATTCTGATAACGGAATCATTACGTTAACAATTGAAGGTAATACTTCCATTGTGAGCGGAGTGGAACCAAGATTTTCACCATCAATATTGATCGCCGTAGGTTGCTCTGTAGTGATTTCAAGCCGTTTGAATCGGTGATAATCCACTTGTGGATGAAAAACATGGCGTCCGTCTTTCTTCAGCATTCCAAAGGCTTTGAGTATCCCTCTGCGATGCATTTTCTTCAAAATTCCAATATCCATCATTCCATCATCTAGGGATGCGCCCGGTGCAAGGGGGAGTTCAGAACCCCCCGTTTGACTGTTCTGAATCAAAAAGAGTGTGAAGTCATCATCCACTTCAACGCCGTCAAGGGTTAGTGTAGCGTGACGACGTCCGTTGGCCATAATAGCCATCAGGATACCCAAATCGTATCGCACCGGTCCGAGCCAGCGCATTTTTTCAGCCTTGATATTCGAATCAACGCCAAGACCCCACGTCACAAGATTGTGGCTGTACCGAACCATTCGTTCACCCTCCGAACCAGGAAGTCCTTCAGTCAATTCCACTCTTGCCAGGTCCATTGCGTGCTTTTTACCGTTGAGAATGGCGTTTGTTGCAATGTCTACATCGTTTAGATTGAGGTCATATGCTACGGAATTACCCGTTCCAGCAGGGATAATTGCAAATGATTCCTTTTTACCCAATTCTAGCATCATCCGACCCGTTAGAACTTCTGAAAATGAACCATCTCCACCAACCGATACAATGAGGTCTCCTGATTTGACAGTGAGTTTGGAAGCA